>JAISXQ010000272.1 GCA_031270425.1 Prevotellaceae bacterium
AAGAAATAACGTTGCATATAGCGGCTACCTGCCTGCATTACGGACAAGAAGCTTTTGAAGGGTTGAAAGCTTTTCGTGGAAAAGACGGCAAGGTTCGCGTTTTTCGTTTGGATGAAAATGCAAAACGCTTGCAATCGTCCTGCCGGGGCATTATGATGCCTGAATTGCCTGAGGAAAAATTTAAGGAAGCCGTATTGAAAGCCGTGAAGTTGAACGAAGGCTTTGTGCCGCCTTACGAATCGGGAGCGTCGCTGTACATCCGTCCGCTGCTTATCGGTACCAGCGCGCAAGTCGGAGTAAAGCCGGCAACGGAATACACTTTCATTATTTTTGTTACGCCGGTCGGTCCTTATTTCAAAGGCGGATTTCAAACAACGCCCTTTGTTGTAACGCGCGAATTCGACCGTGCGGCAGCTCTTGGAACAGGAACTTACAAAATAGGAGGAAACTACGCCGCGAGTTTGGCGCCGGGCGAAAAAGCCCACAAACAGGGTTATTCCAACGTGTTTTATCTCGATTCGAAAGAGAAAAAATACATCGACGAGTGCGGGGCGGCTAACTTTTTCGGCATCAAAAACAATACCTATATAACTCCGAAATCGACTTCCGTCTTGCCTTCTATTACGAATAAGAGTTTGATGGTTTTGGCAGAGGAAATAGGGCTGAAAGTGGAAAGGCGCGAAATTCCGCTGGAAGAACTTGCGACTTTCGAAGAAGCCGGCGCCTGCGGGACAGCGGCGGTCATCAGCCCCATTGAGCGCATCGACGATTTGGACAACAACAAATCTTATGTATTCTCGAAAGACGGAAAACCGGGCGCAGTTTGCGAAAAACTCTACAATAAACTCCGCGCCATACAATACGGCGACGAAGCCGATAAATACGGCTGGGTTACGGTGGTGAAATAAATCCGAGCTTCCTGATTGGCTTACGCCGAAGCTTGTTTCCCCCAAGTTGGAAAAGGGCTTGCTTATAATTTAATCACTACCAGTTCCGACTGCGTACCGATGCGGTATTGCGGTCCCCAGATTCCCAAACCGGACGATACGTAGTAATGCGTAGCTCCGGTTTTTTTATAGCCGTAGGGGAGTTCAAATATCTTTTTCTCAATCAGGTTGATGGGGAAAAACTGCCCGTAGTGCGTGTGTCCCGAAAGTTGCAGATCGACGCCGTTTTGCCGCGCTTCGGACAGGTTGTTCGGTTGATGGTCGAGCAGGACGCGCAGTTTCCTTTCGTCCATTCCCGCAACAAGGTCTGATAATTTTTTACGCTGTTTGTTGCTGTAATCGTCGCGTCCGATCAGGTAAAAACGGTTACCGACAAGGCAAAAAGAATCGCGCAGGAGGACGAAGCCCGATTTTTCGAAAAACTCTTCCACTTTCGGCATATTCCCCGAAATATATTCGTGGTTTCCGGTTACGGCATAAACGCCCAAGGGCGCTTTTATCCGCCGTAGTTCTTCGTACATCCGCTGTTCGAAAAGAGGCGTTAAATCCCTGTCCACAACATCTCCCGAAAAAACCACTACGTCGGGCTGCTGTTCGTTGATTAAGGCGACGTATTTCGCCAGTCGCTTTTTATCAACAGTAACACCCAGATGCAAATCGCTCGCCATTACCATTTTTACCGGTCTCCCTTGCAGGGTTTTCTCCGTTGTTATCTCCAAATCGACAATTTTCGGATGTTTGAATTTATAGTTCCCTACTATTAAAGCCGTTGCTGTAACAAGTAATGTTCCTGCAAATATCCACTGCCGGATAGCAAACATGGTTTCGGGCGGAACGAATCGAAATCCAAAATTGAGTAGCCGGAATATATCCGTAAAAACAAAGCCGATAAGCAGATACACGAAAACAACTACAAAGGAATATCCGAACAGGCTTAACGGCTTACCGATAAGCGGCGGAAAACAGGCTCCCCACATCATGCCTGTAATTAAAGAGGCAAACATCAGGATAAAAACCGAAATATAAGCGCAGGCAAGCGGTAAAGGGCGAATGATTTGGTATCCGCGAACGCTACAATAGGCAATCAGCGCAAGTAACGCTGCAAAAATGATGATAAAGAAAGAGCCATTTTTCATTTTTTTGAGAATCAAGAATCAAGAACCAAGAATCAAGACTTTTAGACTGTCAGAACACAGAGTACAGAAATTTTAAATTCCAAACTTTTAGTACATGACAAAAAATCTTTCTTGAAAGGCAGAATTAGTTTGCATCAGCATACTTTTTATGACGACACCCTAATTTTTTGTCATGTATCATAAAAATTCTCAGCAAAAGTAAGAAAAAACGCCCCTGTTTTGCATTTTTTTTAATATCCTTTGTTTTATAATAATTTTATTTTCTATTTCCTAATTCCTCACAGAGCCAAAGCGTTGGCAAACAGACAGCGGAAGAACTTGTTTAAAATTTATATAAGCGTTTTAAGATATTACTAAGGGATGAAAAATAAATAAGATATAAAAGCGACGGCAACATAAAGCCTTACCGGGCATGGGCGCGTTGCTCCAACCGGCAAATGGAAGTGCGTTTGGGTTTGCAAAAAATCAATTTCGGTTCGGCGCAACTCTTCCGTCCGCTGATGTGGTTCGACGCGATAGACCCGCGCGACCCGCTGCAAATGACCGACGGCGTTTGGGGCGGATTATTCCGCTACTATTTTCAAAACAATGCCAACTTTTGGCTTTGGACGCTGTACGGGAACGACGAAGTCAAAGGCTGGGAAACAGCGCCGAGCGCTCAGTCCTTACCCGAAATCGGCGGACGTGTGCAGTTGCCGCTGAAACAGGGCGAAGTCGCCTTGTCTTACCATCTGCGCGAAGCGGATTTTTC
>JAISXQ010000212.1 GCA_031270425.1 Prevotellaceae bacterium
CATGACAAAAAATACAAAAACCACAATAGGCACAATAGGACACAATAGTTTATGTGATTGGTTTTTCTCAAAGAAACGTTGAAAAAGTCTATTGTGTCCTATTGTGCCTATTGTGGTTAAAAAAATTATCCCCTGCTCCTCGTCTCTGACGAGGAGTTATTGGTCAGTCGTTTTTTAACGATAATACTATGTTACAAACATAAAACCACTAAACCCCTCGGAACAAAAACAATTTGTCGCTTATGAAAACGAGAAAAATATATCGTGTCGCCCTGTTTTTTATGATCCTTTCCCCATGTACATTTAGTGCGGAATTCAGGACAGACTCCCTTTATTCCAAGTGGATTATCGACTCCCGCATGGGCGATTTCCGCAACAAGTCGGAAGAAAACCGTTTCCTGACAGGGACAACAACGCGGAATGTCGCCTGGGATTATGTCCCCGGATTGGTTGCCAAAGCCATCCTTATGGCATGGGAGCAGTATAAGGACGAAGCCTGGAGCGCCTGTTTTTTTACCGGAATCAGGGACTATGCCGACCATGTTGAGATGAAACCCGAAGAAAGCAATATCGACGACCTCAACGCCGGAAAGATATTTTTTGAACTTTACCGCGGCGCGTTGGCAAAAGGAGATGTTGAAAACGCTTCTATTTATAAGGAAAAAGCTACCGTATGCCGCAATATGTTGAAAAACAATCACCGCCGTATCCGGGCGCCGCTGCCCGGAGCAGGCGGATTTTGGCACAAAAAACAATACGTTAACCAGATGTGGCTCGACGGTTTGTATATGGGAGCTGCCCTGTATGCCGAGTGGCAAGGTAATTTCGGTATGGATTTGGGCGAAAAGGATAATAACGATTCGTGGAATGACGTCGCCTTGCAGTTCGATACTGTTTTCAACTATACCTGGGATGCGGAAAAAAAGTTGAATTACCACGCATGGTCGGCGGAACCGTCGAACAGCGCGTCGAAGCATTGGGCAAACCCCTCAACCGGACGCTCGGCGGAGTTCTGGGCACGAGGTTTGGGATGGTTTTTCGCCGCTTTGGTCGATGTGCTGGAATACATGCCGGCGGAACATCCGGCACGCGAGCGTTTGGTAGGTTACGCCCGCAAAGTTGCCGATGGGCTGAAAGAACGTCAGGACGCCGCGACAGGCTGTTGGTATCAGCTTTTGCAGTACGACGGCAGGAAAAAAGGAAATCCTTGCGGCATATATAACTACCTGGAATCTTCCGCTTCGGCAATGTTTACTTATGCCTACCTCAAAGGAATGCGCCTGGGCGTATTGGACGGGAAACGCTATGCCGCCCTTGCCGAAAAAGCCTACACGGGACTGATTGAAAATTTTGTGGTAGAGGAAAACGACGGCAAAATCAAGCTGATACAAAGTTGCGAATCGGCGGGATTAAGCGCTTCGCGCAAAGGCGACGCCGATTACTACCTTTGCGGCGGCGACGTCGCCATACATAACGACACGGAAGGAAAGGCGCTGGGACCTTTTATTATGGCAAGTTTGGAATACGAAAAAAGGCGGGAGAAAATAAGCGCAACAGATGCAACGGAGAAAAAGAAGTGTCGCTTCATGAAATTTTTTTAATACATAGCGAATAATTCCCCCTTTTTAAAATAAAAAATACACCCCCGTTTGGTTTTTACACTGTAATTTTGGTGCAAAATTATTATTTTATTTATTATTAAACATTTATTGTCATGAAAAAATTTTTTACAACAACGCTCGTTTCAATAGCGTTTTTATTGTCGAGCACAGGAATTGCGAAAGCGCAAACAGGCGCTACTATTTTGAATACCAATTTTGAAGATTGGGGATTGACAGTCAACCAAACACCAACAAATCTATCAGTCCCCAATGCAACAATAACCATTGTTGGCTCAGGATACAACAATTCTACTATTCCTAATGCCGGTACAAACAGTACGTATCCGAATTATATTCGTTTTGGTTCTAATGTTACGCTTACAAACGGAATACCTACAAATCAGTATCTTAAAGTTACTCCAACTGCGCCTTTTGTTAATGGCGGAAAAATAACCATTATTATTTCCCAGAACGCAAACGCAACCGAAACCAACAGTTTTGCGTTGCAAGTAGCCGGAACAGTATATCCTGTCAACAATTTCGGCAAAGCTCACACCGCCAAAACTTTAGAACTTCCCGCTACCGTAAACGGCATTCAAGACGTGTATTTTTACCGCACTTCCGTTACTGCATTTATTCATGCGATTAAAATTGAAACAAATCCTTCCACTCCCGCCATTTCCGCTTTCAAAATTCCGGTTGGCGACGATTTTGTCGATGCGGAAATTGACGACACGGAAAATACGATTACAGCCGAACTGCCTTACGGAACCGCTTTAACGGCAATTACGCCCGATGTAACGTTGCAGGGAACAGCAAAAAGCTACACGCCGGCAGGAGTGCAAGATTTCACCAGTACGGTAACATACAGCATTTTTGCTTCCGAAGACGGAACAGGCGACGCGCTGAAAACGTACGCCGTAACACTTACCATTGCCGAAACTCAAAACTCCGACGCTACATTAAGCGATTTGCTGATAGACGGAACAACTATTGCCGGTTTCGATTCGGAAACGACAGAATATAATATTGTACTTCCTTACAGCTATCCGGGCATTCCTGTGGTAAGCGCCGAAAAAAACGATCCGGCTGCATCGGAACCGGTTGTCAATAACGCGACAAGCATTCCCGGATCTACCTCTGTAACGGTTACTGC
>JAISXQ010000215.1 GCA_031270425.1 Prevotellaceae bacterium
GAATCAAAAACTGCAAGTGGTTTTCGAACGAGAGTTCTACGCCGTACCATTGTCCGAAAGTAGGCGATTTCCGGCGTAAATCCACAGCCACATCCCATACTTTGCCCTGAATTACCGACACTAATTTCGATTGGCTGTGCGGCGCTAACTGGTAATGCAGCCCCCGGATAACGCCGTAGGAGGATTTCGATTGATTGTCCTGACAGAAACGGATGTTGACGCCGGAATCTTTAAACGTTTTTTCGTTGTACGTTTCACAGAAAAAGCCGCGCGCATCTTCGAACACGCGGGGTTTAAGCGTCAAAAGGTCTTTTATCGGAGTTTCGATTATTTCCATATTTGCCAAGTTAGAAGCTTTCTTTCGCAATTTTAAACAAATACTGTCCGTAATAATTTTTTTTCATCGGCTCGGCGAGGCGGAGCAACTCTTCTTTTGAAATATAGCCGTTTCGGAAAGCGATTTCCTCCAAGCAAGCCACCTGCAAACCCTGCCGGTTCTGAATGGTAGCGATGTAGTTCGACGCTTCGAGCAGCGAATCGTGCGTGCCGGTATCGAGCCAAGCCATGCCGCGCCCCATGATTTTCAGGTTCAGCCGTCCTTCTTCCAGATACAGACGGTTCAAATCTGTTATTTCCAGTTCGCCGCGTTTCGAGGGTTTCAGTCCTTTGGCTTTTTTCACCACGTCGTTGCTGTAAAAGTACAAGCCTGTAACCGCATAATTCGATCTCGGTTCCGCCGGTTTCTCTTCCAGACTGAGCACTTTTCCCGTCGCGTCAAATTCAGCCACTCCGTAGCGTTCGGGGTCGTTTACATAATAGCCGAAAACCACAGCGCCGTCTTTGAGCGAAGCGGCTTCGCGCAATGTACGCGAAAAATCGAAACCGTAAAAAATATTGTCGCCTAAAACCATACAAACGCTGTCCGCGCCGATAAAGTTTTCGCCGATGATAAAAG
This sequence comes from Prevotellaceae bacterium, assembly GCA_031270425.1. Taxonomy (GTDB): domain Bacteria; phylum Bacteroidota; class Bacteroidia; order Bacteroidales; family Paludibacteraceae; genus H1. The sequence goes on from JAISXQ010000215.1 coordinate 956, forward strand.
CCTGCGCCAATCCGTCGGGCGAGGGCTGTACGGCATATTCTAATTTTATGCCCAGACTGCCGCCGTCGCCCAGCAGGTTTTCGTACAGATGAATATCCTGCGGCGTGGATATAATTAAAATTTCCTTTATACCCGCCAGCATCAGTACCGACAACGGGTAGTAAATCATCGGTTTGTCGTAAACCGGTATGATTTGTTTTGAAATACTTTTTGTAATCGGGTACAACCGCGTCCCGGATCCTCCGGCAAGAACAATTCCTTTCATAGGTTTAAAAGATTTTTTAGATACCCCTAAATTCCCGACCTCTATTTCAGCCCTCCCCGACCTCTCTCCCTCCCGCTAAGGCGGGACAAGCTCTTCGGGTAACTCTCCCGATGTGTCGGGATAAATTCTCCTTGTTTATCCCGATAGCTATCGGGAGAGAGAGGAAAAGGAGTATTTGGGAAAGAGAACGGAAAATAGTTTTTGGAGACATGTTTCAAAACATAAGAACGTTGTTTCGTGGATAAATTATTTTTGAAACAGCCTCAAAGGTCATTAAATTTGAAAGCCCCAAAAGTACTCATTTTTTTTCAGATAGCGAAAATAATTTTTTAACAAGAACAATAAATTATGTAAAAAAATCGGACTGATAAAGGAAATATGATTACCTTGCTGCTCTTTTTGTAATAAAACCTGCAAAGTATAATGGACGTTGCCTGCGATTCGGGTTACAATATAACCCATATTGAAACGGATTTGGGACTGATGATTGCCGCGGCAAGCGCCGAAGGTATCTGCATGTTTGAATTTGCCGACTACAAGCTGCTTGAACTCGAATTGAGGCAGTTGGCTGTTTCGTTCAAAGCGCCGCTCGTGCAAGGCGATAATCCTCATTTCGACACGCTCAAAAAGCAGTTGGAAGAATATTTCAAAGGACAACGAAGGGATTTTGATATTCCGCTGCATTTGGTTGGTACCGAATTTCAGAAACAGGTGTGGCTTAGCCTCCTGCAAATACCCTATGCTTGCACGACGACTTATGCGGAGCAAGCCGCGCGATTGGGCAGACCGTCTGCCGTGAGAGCCGTAGCCAATGCCAACGGAAAAAACAAGATTTCCATTATTCTGCCCTGCCACAGGGTTATCGGCGCGGACGGAAAGCTTACAGGCTACGGCGGGGGAATTTGGAGAAAAAAGAAATTGCTGGAATTTGAAAAGACCTGCTTTGCAGCTTCCTAAATATCTAATTGTTAAATACCTTCAAAGCTTCTTCGACTGTCTCTACAAATATTATCCGTTTTATTTTATTGCTTTCGTAGATAAAATCGTTTAATGACTTGCTTTTTACCTGTTCAAAATTTCCAATGATTGCCATTCGCATGTTATAAATTGAAAATTTTTGCAGTGTCTCTCCGGCTATTCTTGTAGACAGGTTGAAAAAATCATTTATAATGTTCTCTTTTTTAACTATTATGGTGGAACAACCGTCTATACAAAATAAACTTAATACGTCGTCTGCTTCTTTGATGATAACATTGTTGTCTATAATTTCCACAATGCCGTTTCCATAAAGTTTTGTTTCCATATACAACCTCACAATTAACTTGTCCTGTTTATTTTCCCCAATTTGGGTTTAATTACCGTCAAACATACGGCTGTGACTAACAGTAAAAGGATGACGATAAATGCCCCCGTAACTATATTTTTGATAAAATAAAGGACGGATTGAATACGGCTTCCCCGCCTGTTTCGCTTACAATCGCGAGCATATTGCCAGTATGAATGCAGAACCAATTATCGGAACCAGACAAATTTATTAATTATTTTCGGGGCAAAAGTAGTGAAAAATTATTTCCTAAGAAAGTCATCGTTGTAAACAAGGTGCAGAGCGATTCAAATCTCGCTTAATTCCAACCAGCGCATGGTTTTTTCGTCGAGCAGCTCGTTTAGTTCCGCGAAACGGGTAGAAGCCAGCACGACGGCTTCCACATCCGAACTGCCGGATGAAAGCAGGCGTTCTATTTCCGCTTTTTCGGCTTCCAATTCCGGTATTTCCTTTTCCAGGACATCCAGTTCCTGTTTTTCCTTATAGGACAGCTTGCGTTTTTGGTGTTGGTTTTTGACTTTTGCTTCTTCCTGATTCTTGTTTTTTGGCAAGTCTTCTTTTGGAGTATTCAGCGGGCTTGGATTTAATTCGCTCCACTCTCGGTACTCGCTGTAATTGCCCGGAAAATCCGTTACTTCGGCGTCGCCTTTGAACACGAAGAGATGATCCACAATCTTATCCATAAAATAGCGGTCGTGGCTCACTACGATAACGCAACCCTTAAAAGCCTGCAAGTAATCTTCCAGAATATTGAGCGTAACAATATCGAGGTCGTTGGTGGGTTCGTCCAACACTAAGAAATTCGGATTTTGCATCAGTACGGTGCAAAGGTACAAACGCCGTTTCTCGCCGCCGCTCAATTTATGCACGTAATTGTATTGCGTTTCGGGCGTAAAGAGGAAATGTTGCAGGAACTGTGAAGCCGACATTTTGCGTCCGCCGCCGAGCTGCACTTCTTCGGCAATTTCGCGCACTATATCAATCACCTTCATATCTTCATCGAAAGCCAGTCCGTCCTGGCTGTAATAGCCGAACACAACCGTTTCGCCAATATCAAAAACGCCGCTGTCGGGTTTTACTTCGCCCAGCAGCATTTTCAGAAAAGTGGATTTTCCTGTTCCGTTCTTGCCAATAACGCCCACTTTTTCGTACCGCGCAAAATTGTAGTAGAAATTATCCAGTATTTTCAGGTCGCCGTAAGATTTGCAGATATATTTCGCTTCAAAAATTTTGGAACCGAGGTAGCTCGCTTTCACGTCCAGCTGAACCGTATCATTGATGCGGCGTTGTTTGGCGCGGTCTTCGATTTCGTAAAAGCGGTCGATGCGCGATTTGGCTTTCGTAGCCCGCGCTTGCGGTTGCCGGCGCATCCAGTCCAGTTCCTTACGGTAGAGGTTGTTGGCGCGGTCGGTTTCGGCGTTGAAATTCTCGACGCGCTCCTGCCGTTTTTCCAAATAGTAGCTGTAATTTCCCGCGTAGCGGAAGAGCGAGCGTTGGTCGATTTCCAGAATATCGGTGCATACGCGGTCGAGGAAATACCGGTCGTGGGTTACCATCAACAGCGCCATCGACGAACGTTTGAGGAAATCTTCGAGCCATTCCACCATTTCGAGGTCGAGGTGGTTGGTCGGCTCGTCGAGTATTAATAAGTCGGGTTCGGATATAAGCACATTCGCCAGCGCGACACGCTTTAACTGTCCGCCCGACAGTTCTCCAATCCGCTGTTCAAAGTTACTTATCTTTAATTTACCGAGTATTTGTTTAATGCGAATTTCATAGTCCCATGCTTTGTGCATGTCCATTCGCAACATGGCTTCGCTTAAACGCTCCTGATTGCCTTCGAGCAGGCAGCGTTCGTAAGCGGCAATGGTGCGTACCACGTCGTTGTCCGATTGCAGGCAGGCGTCCAGCGCCGACAATTCCTTGGGAAAACCGGGCGACTGTTCCAGATAGCCGGTATGCAAATCGCGGCGGAAGGAAACAACGCCGTTGTCGTAATCTTCCCGTCCGGCGATGATATTGAGCAAGGTGGTTTTTCCCGCGCCGTTCTTGGCAATCAACGCCACGCGCTGATTATCGGATATTCCGAAAGAAATGTTTTCGAAAAGCAGGTTGTCGCCAAAGGATTTTGTGAGGTTTTCTACTTGAAGATAACTTGTCATGTTGAACTTTTAAACGATATAAAACCGCAAGACTTGTCCCGCCAAAGCGGGAGAAAAAAAGAAGCGCAGAGACTGTCTTTTTGAACAGGTCGAACGCTGTTTCGTGTAATTCGTGTTGTTTTACGCTACATTTTCCCGCTGCACTTGTCGCACAGCCCTTTCAGTACGAAGTTGATGTTTGAAAGGATAAATTTTTGAGGCAGTTCCACGTCCGGTATCGGAACGGTTTTCATGCAGAAAGTCCGGCGGCATTTGTTGCAGGAAAAATGAGCGTGCAAATCTTTTATGCGGCACATGCAATCGCTGCTGCACACCGAGTATTTTATGGAGCCGGAACCGTCGTCGATGCTGTGGATAAGGTGTTGTTTGTGGAAAAGCGTTATGGTGCGGAATAGCGTCGATTTATCCACCGTGTCCAGCGCTTCTTCCAGATTGGAAAGGCTAAATGCCTGAGGATAAGCGGTCATGGTTTTGAACGCCAGCAAACGAAGCGCCGTAGGTCGTATGCCCCGCGCTTCCAATTGTTGCACATAAGGTTGTTCGTCCATAATGATTGTTTTTTATAATCCTTATATTTTTTCGATACCGGCAGACTCCAACCATCCGATGTTGCCGTTTCCCACTTCCACTTCCGACCATTCGCCGAGAACGCTTTTTACGGTTACTTTCGTGCCTTCGTGCAGTTGGAACAAGTCGGTTCCCCTTTTGTCGGGCGAACTTTTAACCACTACAACGCCCACCATAACGACAGCCGTATTATGGTTTTCAAACTGGTTTTTACGGATTCCCGAAAAAACAAAACGCTTAGCAATGCAAAAAGAACAGCCGTGTAAAACGACGATTTGCGGACGCTCTGCGACGACCCGAATAAGAATGCAAAGATAAGCAGCAAAGCGGCGGCAAAAAGTCCCACACTCACATAAAGCCAGTGATTGGACGAAAGCGTTTTAATCAGGTCCTCGACCCAGCGCAGAAGGAAAAAACTTTCGTTCATGGGGATATTGTCCACGATTTTCAACTTTGTCAGTTCCAGGTTGTGCTTGGCGTCGTCGTAGTTGGGCGACAAATGGAGCGCCCGTTCGTAGTTCAGTATCGCGCGTCCGGTTTCGTTCATTTTATAATAAGCATTTCCCAGATTATAATAAATTTCCGGCGCGACGCTTTTTCCGGCGATAATCGCTTCATATTGCCGGGCGGCCAAAGCATATTCGCCCTGGGCATACAACTCGTTGGCATAGACAAGCGAATCTTTTTGTCCGGCAAACAGCAGCGAGAAAGCGGAAATAAAGGTGAAAATAATAAATATGCGTTTCATTTTATATAAATTTTAGAATAAAGAGCCAAGAACCAAGAACCAAGAGCCAAGACTTTTAGAATATGGAAAAACGAATTAACCTTAAACCTCTAACCTCCAAACCTTAACCTCCCAACTATAAACTATAAACTCTAAGTACATGACAAAAAAAAGATAATCTTTCTAACCACAATAGGCACAATAGGACACAATAGACTTTTTCAACGTTTCTTTGATAAAAACCAATCACATAAACTATTGTGTCCTATTGTGCCTATTGTGGTTTTTGTATTTTTTGTCATGTAGTAAGCTATAAACTTTAAACT
>JAISXQ010000224.1 GCA_031270425.1 Prevotellaceae bacterium
GTTTTACTTCCATACGCCATTTGCTGAAAAGCGATTGCACGAGTTCCCTGGGCGAAGAAAAAGTCGATGAAATCGCGTTTTCGTCCGATTATGCCCTTGTTAAGCGGCGGCTTTGCGAAACGGACGAGATGATGCGCTTGCTGGCATTGGGCAACGAGGAAGTCCCTGTGGCTAATTTCTTTGACGTTCGCGCGGCTCTTGCGCGTGTGCGCGTCGAAGGGCTGTTTTTGGACGAAGCGGAAGTTTTCGATTTGCGCCGCGCTTTGGAAGCTGTCCGTAAACTGACGCTGTTTTTCGGCAAGCGCGAGGCGGGATTGTATCCCTGTTTGACGGAACTTAGCGAAGCGACCGGGAATTTTTCGCCTGTTATCCAGCGTATCGACGATATTCTGAACAAGTTCGGTAAGGTGAAGGATAATGCTTCGCCCGGATTGGCGCGTATCCGCAAGGATATTGTTTCGGTGCAGAGCAGCGTGTCGCGGACTTTGAATACTATTTTGAAACAGGCGCAAGCCGACGGTTACGTGGAGAAAGACGCGACGCCCACCATGCGCGACGGACGTTTGGTTATTCCGGTGTCGCCGTCTTACAAACGGAAAATCGACGGCATCGTACACGACGAATCGGCGACGGGAAAGACCGTTTTCATCGAGCCGGAACAGGTCGTTCAGGCAAACAACCGCGTGCGGGAACTGCAAGGCGAGGAGCGAAGGGAAGTAATCCGCATTCTGGCGGAATTTACCGCTTACCTGCGTCCGCATTTCGAGGATATAAAAGCCTCCCAGCTTTTTCTCGGGACGATTGATTTCCTTTGCGCCAAAGCGCGTTTTTCGGAGCGGATAGGCGCTTTGTGCCCGCAAGTGGACGATGTTTGCCAACTGGAATGGATAAAAGCCGTGCATCCGCTGCTCTTCCTTTCGCTCAAAAAACAGAACAAGGAAGTTGTGCCGCTCGATATTACGCTGAATGAAAAACAGCGTATCCTGCTTATTTCGGGACCGAATGCAGGAGGAAAGTCAGTATGCCTGAAAACGGTGGCGTTGCTGCAATACATGCTGCAATGCGGATTGCCTCTTCCCTTGCACGACAGCAGCCGTTGCGGTATTTTTGAGCGTATCTTTATCGACATCGGCGACGAGCAGTCGCTCGAAAACGACCTTTCGACATACAGTTCGCATTTGCTTAACATGAAATTCTTTATCCGCAACGGAAATGAAAAATCGCTGTTGCTGATTGATGAATTCGGGACAGGAACCGAACCGCAGACAGGCGGCGCCATTGCCGAAGCCGCTTTGGAGCGTTTCAACCGCAAAAAAATGTTCGGCGTTATAACGACGCACTACACCAATTTGAAACATTATGCGGAAGACGCCGAGGGGATTGTGAACGGCGCCATGCTCTACGACCGGCAAGGCTTGCAGCCGCTTTTCCGCCTCGAAACCGGCCGTCCGGGCAGTTCGTTCGCAGTAGAAATCGCCCGTAAAATCGGGCTTCCCGAAGATTTGATTGCCGAAGCCGCCGGAAAAACAGGCGCGGAACATTTGGACTACGACAAGCATTTGCAGGATATTGTACGCGATAAACGCTATTGGGAAAACAAACGGCAGCAAATACGCCTGAAAGAAAAACGGTTGGAAGAAACGCTTTTGAGGTACGAGAGCGAATTGGAAGAAATCAACCGGCAACGAAAAGAGATTGTGCAAAAGGCAAAAAACGACGCGCAACAGCTTTTGTCCGATGCAAACGCGAAAATTGAAGGAACAATCCGCGAAATAAAAACAGCCGGAGCGGAAAAAGAACGTACACGCGCGGCTCGTAAGGCGTTGGACGAGTTCAAGAACCGGATTTTGGAAGAAGATACGGATGTGCAAATTCCTCCGAAATTGTTGAAAAAGAAGAATAAACAAGCGGCTAACAACGCATCTCAAACACTGCAAAGGGCAGAAAATGAGTTGCTTGTAGGAACTTCGGTTCGTTTAAAAGGGCAGACGGCGACAGGACAAATATTAGAACTTCAAACAAAAACCGCGCTGGTGGCTTTCGGACAGTTGAAATCGCAGGTAAAGTTGGAACAACTGGAAATTGTAAGCGGCAAGCAGGCTAAAAAAGAAAAGCGCAGCTATGAAAATTTGGGAAGAAGCGCTTCGGAAGATGTTCGCCAACGGAAATTATCCTTCAAATCGGAAATTGACCTGCGCGGTATGCGCGGCGACGAAGCCATACAAGCGGTTACTTATTTTATCGACGACGCGATAATTGTGGGCGTGGCAAGCGTCCGTATCCTGCACGGCACGGGTACAGGCACGCTCAGGCAACTGATCCGCCAATATCTTGGGACGGTTCACGGCGTGCGCCGTTTTCACGACGAACATATTCAAATGGGCGGAGCCGGAATAACTGTGGTGGAGTTGGAGTAACAATTTTAGGAAGTGGGGCAATTTATAGTTTCAAGATTTCTAATTTCAAAATTTCAAGATTAATCCGTTGATTTGTTAGCTAATTATCAAACTTTAAAACTCTGAAAATCTGAACTATAAACTATA
>JAISXQ010000248.1 GCA_031270425.1 Prevotellaceae bacterium
TTCTTATCATTATCATTTTTTTTGTTATTTACCGATCATTTTGGCCATCTCGGGTCCGGCTGAGACGAGCGCGCTTAATCCCGCGCTTGTTAGATTATCGGCATTTTTCGCCTTTCCGTTGTACAGGTCGATGTAGGCATTGGAGATATTGTTGCTACCGTTCATATAGGTATTATCCAATCCCTCTTTATATTTGGCGCCCATCGCCCCTATTTGAGAATAAACGTCGGCTATCGCAGTGTTGGATTTTTCCTTCACTGCCGCCTGCTGTTCCGGCGTTGCCCCCGTGATAACCGCCGTTTGATTCGCCGCCTGATTCTGCCTGCCGATCGTTTCACGCAAATTGCGCAATAAAGACTGATTTTCGGCACGTTGCAAATAATCGGAATAGTAATTCTTATTATACCAGTTATCAAGGCGTTGCTTTTGCCCTCTCAACTCCGCTTCCGCCGCCGAGTTCTGTTTACCCGACGTAAGCGCTCCGTAAATAGATGTACCGGCCGAAATAAGCGCCGGAATCGCCATCGCTAATACTGACATGCTGTTTTTTTGTTACAAAGAAAAGCAAATAGTCTCTGATAAGTTTTCGTTGAATTGAAATTCGACACGTACCCTTTCGTATAAATTATAAAAACAATAATTTTGCAGAAAAAAAACAATTATGTCTCACGGAATGGAGGGAAAAGTGAATAATCCCAAGGGAAGAACTCCGGGCAGTAAGAACAAGATTCCAAGCCCGGCAAAAACAATTATTGATTCCTTTCTGGATGACGAAAAGGAGGGATTTAAGAATATTTACAAGAATTTGGATAAGGAGCTTCAAGCAAAAATATATGTCGAGTTGCTTAAAATTCGCACGCCTAAACCTTTGAACGAGGACGAGCAACAGGATAATATCAACCGGGACAAATTGATGGAGAAACTCTTTGGCGACGCCCTGTAATTACGCCGGGAGGTTTCTCGGTGTTTTTTATTTCATTATAAATCAAGTATTTACAAAAAACATGTTGTAAAACATATAAAAAAACTTGCAATATATCGCAAGTTTGTTTTATCTTTGCGCCGTAAAACAAACAATTAAATCGACCGGCGCAGGTCGTTAAAGTCTGCAAAAAAAAAATGACAACAACAGAAATGAAAGAGATGGTTTTAAAAGCGAATACCTTCACAGGTGAAGGTCGCCAGGTTGTTGCAAATCTATGTCGGGATTTGTACAACTTAACAGAGGTTGGTTTTTTTGAAGCCGGGTATGAGAACTCGCTTTCCGGGTTCTATGAAAGGTTGTGTTATGGGAATTTTGCAAATCCTTATTCTTGCGAAAGAAAAAAGAAGGATTTCGTCGAAATCTTGAAAATATACACCGAAAACGTATTGGCAAGATCGTAAACAATAGCTGCGCTATCGGCTCGACGGGCATAATTTTATTTAACTAATAAAAATTTACAAAAATGAAATCAATAGAAAAAATTAAAAGCGAACTAACAGAGGATAAATTGTCTCTAGTTGAAAAGCATATTCTTATCGTAAAAGAACGCAGAGATTGGAGATGCGTATATTCCGGCACCGAAGAAGCGTGCGAGGATTACATGAAAGAGTATTTCGGCGAGTACGATGAAAATCTCGACGAATATGTGTTGCCTGATTTTGGAATTGCTGAAGATAATGTTTATAAAATTAAAAAAAATGAAATTGCCGACCAATGGGAAAATCCAGTTACTGGGATTGGCTACTTAAAGATGGCCAGTGGCGACATTATAACTTACCATGCGGATGACGACGAGGCGGCTCTCTAAATTATAATATAGGATATGGATAAAGAACAAATCATAGAAGCGCGCAAGCAATTATGCGCTTCTATGAAAGAAATGAGAAAACAAAATGGCCTAACTCAGGCGGATGTGGCAAAATTATTAGACGTTAAAGAATACACAATATCCAAGATTGAGTCCGGGAAATGGGCAATATCTGTCGATACGCTCATACGTCTATCCGATGCCCTGAAATTTAAAATTTCATTAAAAGAAGAAAATGAAGTTAATTAATTACAATCTCCCGGAATTTTGCTTCCTGGACGCTCACTCGTTCGAGGGCGATCCGTTGGAGAACCGGACAGTCCTTCACCACATCCGAAGCTATACTATCATGGAAGTGATATCCCTGGATGAGGTCAAAATGTGCGACTTCGGGAAACACCCGACACACAAGTTTTATTACAAAAACGCCTATGGCGTTGTAGAGAACTTTATGTTTGTTCTTCACTTTTCCCTTTCGGAAAAAGAAGAACTGCCGGAGATTTTCGCAAAGTGCGAAGAATGGTACAGGAAGAATATCGCATGGGAGGACAGGAATATTCGGATTAAAGATATAGCTAAATTAAATTAGGGGGAAACGCTTAAATAACAGCCTCGTTCCCCGTAAAATTATTTTCGACTTGGTAATTTTCATTGTGGATTAATTCTACTTTAGCCATCGACGCCGCAACATAAAGTCCAATCATGCGCGACATCAGAATATCGTCGTGCCATCCTTTTTTAGCCTCGCACCTCCCCGATTTATCCTGTTCAAAAACCAAAGCTTCATCGAGGCAGTCGGCGTCGCGTTCTACATAATCCTGTTCGCGCAGGGATGAGCGGTAATTTTCGATGATAGTTGTTTTCGACGCCCTGCCTGTATGGAAGCCGTAATGCTTTACGATTTCATGCGTAACCTTATCCTTCACGTCGCGGCGATAGATGTTGCCGTAATAGTCTTTTATGATGCCGAAGATATATTCCGAATCATCCACTTTGCCACTGTCGGTGTCGTAAGTATTGCATTCCACCACCAGTAAGGCGTTATTATAGTATTTGGCTATTTGGGCGGCTAACCAAATTTCAATATCCTTGTCGAGCCTTCCGCGCCACTGTGCGACAACTTCTGTTTTCCCGCCGCAGATTGTCCAGTACCGGTCAAGGACGGATATAACGCCATAGTCGGCTTTTTCCGAAAGCCCTTTTTGCGGGTCGATCGTTACAACGTATCTTCCCTTTACCCTGGTTTCCGTATCGGGAAACTCCCATATCTTCAGTTTGTTGCGGGCAGCCCGCGCTTTCAATGCCGAATCGCCCGTAATGAAGTCCTCGAGCGCGTTTTTGTCCTCCACAAACCGGATGTTGGAAAGTATGTCTTTCCGTCGGCCGGGCTGCAGATTGCTCAATGAGGGCGAAGCGTCCGAGACCAGATCGCCCATCGCTACCGGGGAACAGCAACCTTTCCGCAGCCGTTCGACTTTTTCAGCCTCAAAAACAGCCATCCCGCTGAACTGGAACGCCTCTATATCATTGCTCGGATATTCCTGTTTCATCAGCGAGACGCTCGGCATGGTAGATGCTTTGCGCCGGTACCAGTTCAGATGTTCAAGGGTGCAATTTTTATGGTTCTCGAATAAGTTTTGCTCATATTCCGAAAGCGTTTTGATAAAATCGGCCACTAATCCGCTTTTTCTTCTTCCGTTGTGAGAGAAGAAAGAGCCTTTATCGAACGAAGCCGTGTATTCTTTCATCCTGTGCCACGGGATGAATATGTTTCTGAAAGCCGTTTCTCCATTCTTCGCCTTTTGATATTGCTCGTGAAAATAACCCATCCCGTTCGCTGTCGTCTCGCGCACAATCATGGTGTCGGCTATTTCGGGGACGGAACTCGTTATGGATGCTTCTAATTTTTCAGGCGTGTTATTGTCGGTATTCGGATAATGGGCTATTTCGGAGAGGTGCGCAAGCTTTACAGCATCGGAACGCACGCCGTCCGGCTCTAATGCCGTTCCAACGGTAATTGTGCATCCCCGCTGCTTTATCTCCTTAATGTTTTGAGAACCCTGAAAGCCGCTGAGGGTATATTTGACGCCGTTTATTTCCGGCATGTGCCGAATGGAGCGGTCATACATCGCCCTGATTCTCTTTGCAGGGTCCTGCACGTGAGCGCATATTACGGAGTTCCAGTACCGGTGATGTATAATCTGGATCCATTTAAAATACATCTGGAAAAATGTAGAACCGCCTACCTGCCGACTTTTCAAATAATTATAGCGCATCGGAATACCCGCAAGCCTGTCCTCCTCGCATACTTGCAGTATCAATCTTTGCCCCTCGTTGAGGACGAAAGGCGTAAGCGTGCCGGCCAGTTTATCTATAATTGTTTCATTGCAATAGGCGAAAAACTCAAAATCGTATTTGTAACGCAATTCGCAAAACGAAATCCAAAACTCCGAGCTTGTGATTTCCGTGCATCTCTTGCCTTGAAACAATTTTTGTATGGAGCCGTATTTTTTCAAGTGCCTGCAAACGGTGGTTTGCATCATTTGTCTTGGCAAAAACATAAGGGGGAATGGAGCGTCTTTCACTTCGAGGAGTTCGCGCTCCCCGCAACCTCCCAAACCGGTTTTCGGATTGTAGGGCTTTTCCAGATCCGCCTTTCTCCGGTTGTTTTCTTCTATTATTTTTTCAACATCCAAGGCCATTTTCTTCTCAAATATTTATATGCAACAAAAACAGAAATGCCGCCCAGGGCAATCCGTCCGCACCATATTTGAAAATTCTGCCAGCCTGAAACATACTTCACCGGCTTTTCAACCTCCACCGGATATGGTACTTTTACAGTATCGTGAACAGCGATCGAATCCCTGACCGTTCTGTCCCGGTATAAATACCGGAAGGCGTTCACAAAAACGGTATCGCCCTTTTCTTTTACGAATATCGAATCGTGAAGATAAACCGAATCCCGCAGGTAATTATCGCGGTACTCCGTCTTTACGCTCTCCACCGGTACATAAACCGTTTTGTGGCAGCCCGAAAAAACGGCGGCCAA
>JAISXQ010000004.1 GCA_031270425.1 Prevotellaceae bacterium
GCTTACCAACCGGCTGTCGTACAGCGCGACCAACGATTTTGTAAACCGGATAAGGAATTTGGATAATGTGATTGTCGTTGGAGATAAAACTGGCGGCGGGGGAGGTTTGCCGTTTTCAAGCGAATTGCCCAACGGCTGGGCAGTACGCTTTTCCGCTTCGCCCATGTACGACGTCGAAAAGCAGGATACCGAGTTCGGTATTGAGCCCGACGTTAAACAGAATCTGAACGAAACCGGAAACGAAGACGCGATTATTGAAAAAGCAATAGAGTTGTTAGTCAATAGTTTATAGTTTGTAGTTTATAGAGTTTGTAGTTTATAGTTTATAGTTTGTAAGATTCGCGTAATTCTTGGTCAATGAAGAAATTGAAAATAACGGAAATGAGCCGCCTTACGGTGGATGAATTTAAACGGCGGGAGAAAACGCCGCTTGTCGTGGTGCTGGATAACGTGCGGAGTTTACACAACGTAGGTTCTGTTTTCCGCACTGCCGACGCTTTTCTGCTGGAAGCCGTTTATTTGTGCGGGATAACGAGCACGCCTCCCCACGCCGAAATACATAAAACCGCTTTGGGAGCCGAGGATTCGGTCGATTGGAAATACGTTGAAAATGCGACGGAAGCTTTATCCGAACTGAAAAAAAACGGCTATACGCTTTTTGCGGTAGAGCAGGCAAAAGGAAGCGTGATGTTGCAAAATATTTCTTTGGATAAGGATAAAAAATACGCCATCGTGCTTGGCAACGAAGTAAAAGGCGTGCAGCAATGCGTTGTGGATATGTGCGACGCTTGCGTCGAAATTCCGCAATACGGAACGAAACACTCGCTCAACGTAAGCGTGTCGGGCGGCATGGTTATTTGGGATTTTGTAAAGCAATTGATTCGTTGATTCGTCAACTATAAACTATAAACTAACTCGCTAACTATAAACTATAAACTATAAACTCTAAACTAACTTGTTATGGTAAAAAAAGACTGGAAAGAGCAATTAGGCATTGTATATTCCACCAATCCCAGTTTCGGAAAAAATGATGGAGAGGAAACTGTTCGGGAAACAGTAGAAGCCCGCAAGCAGTTGTTGCGCGTGGAATTGGATAAGCGCAACGGCAAACCCGCTACGTTGGTAACCGATTTTCAGGGAAGCGACGATGAACTGAAAGAACTTGCCAAAACGCTGAAAGTGAAATGCGGCGCAGGAGGTTCGTCGCGCGACGGCGAAATATTGGTGCAAGGCGATTTCCGCATAAAAATAGCTTCGCTGTTGGAAGAAATGGGTTACAAGGTAAAACGGATTAACTTTAAATGATAATAATTTGAAGTATTATTCGTTTTGAATAGGAAGAAAGAATAAAGAACAAAGAATAAAGAACAAAGAACAAAGACGTTTAGACAAAAGATGAGTTGACAAAAGATGAGTTGACAGATTAACAGATTAACAAATTGACAGATTAACAAATTAACAAATTAACAAATTGCGTTTTCCGAAATTTCATGAGATTCAAGCTATTAATTTTTTTATCCGTATTTTCGCTGTGTTGTGTCGTTAAACTAAGCGGGCAAGGCAACCTGCTTTATGTTGACGACAAGCCAATCCGCTTCGGTTTCACGCTTGGAATAAATGCCATGCACTTTAATATAAAGGAAAGTTTTACTGAAATCGACAGAAAAATTTATCATGCCGGAGTTTCTCAATTAAGCCCCGGATTTTCGGTTGGAGTTAGTACCGATTTGCGTTTGCATGAATATTGGAATCTTCGTTTCGTTCCGGCGTTGCATTTCGGCGAACGAAAAATCTCTTACCGTGCACAGGGGGACGAAATAATATCAAGTTTATCAATCGCTTCTATTCCCGTCAGCATACCTGTTTATTTGAAATACAGCGCAAAACGCCTGCATAATTACCGTCCTTATTTGATTGGCGGGATAGGGGCTTCCATCGATTTGGGGCGCGATAAAGAAAATCCGGTATTGCTAAAACCCCTTGATTTTTACATGGAATTTGGAGCCGGATGCGATTTGTACTTTCCTTTTTTTAAGTTGTCTCCCGAACTAAAATTTGCGATTGGATTTAATGATATGTTCACTCCGCTGGAAGATAGAAACGCCGGCTTTATCAGCGAAGAGAATAAAATGTATTCCAACGCGCTTTCGCGGTTGACTTCCCGCATGTTGACGCTGACCTTTAATTTCGAGTAGGCTTATATCAACGGTATATTCAGCCTTTCGCACTCCTTTCGCATATCTTCGGACCAAATGCTGGCTTGTATCTCGCCGATATGGGCTTTGCGCAGGAAGTACATGCACAGGCGCGATTGTCCGATACCGCCTCCGATGGATAGCGGCAGCGTATCGTCCATCAATCGTTTGTGGAAATACATATTCAGCCTGTTCTCCTGTCCTGTGATTTTCAACTGGCGCAGCAGCGTTTCTTTATCCACACGGATACCCATCGACGATATTTCCAGCGGAAGTTGCAATACGTCGTTCCACAGGATGATGTCGCCGTTCAATCCGGGCAATCCTTTCAGTCCTTCGCTTGTCCAGTCGTCGTAGTCGGGAGCGCGTCCGTCGTGTTTCTCGCCGTTGCTTAACGCACAGCCTATTCCGATGATAAATACTGCTTTATGTTCTTTTGTAATTTCGTATTCGCGTTGCTTGGGCGTTAGATTTGGATAACGTTGATATAAATTTTCGGCGTGGATAAATGTAATTTCGGGAGGCAAGACCGGCTTGATGTCGGGAAAGGTTTCGCAAACCAGATATTCGGTACGTAAAAGCGTGTCGTAAATCCGGCGGACAATATCTTTCAGGAAATCAATGTTCCGTTCTTTGTCGTCCATTACGCGTTCCCAGTCCCATTGGTCAACGTACAGCGAATGCAGGTTGCCCAGTTCCTCGTCGGCTCGGATAGCGTTCATATCTGTATAAATTCCATAGCCCTTTTGGATGTTGTAATCGGATAAAGTTACCCTTTTCCATTTGGCAAGCGAGTGCACCACTTCGGCGCGCGCGTTATCCATATCTTTAATCGGAAAGTTGACAGCCTTTTCAACTCCGTTCAAATCGTCGTTCAGTCCTGTCCCCTGCAATAAAAAGAGAGGCGCGGTAACACGGCGCAAACGTAATTCCGCCGAAAGATTGGCTTGGATAAAATCTTTGATTCTCGAAATGCCCAACTCGGTTTGTTGCAGATTAAGAAGGGGTTTGTAGTTGTCGGGCTTATAAAGATAGCTCATAAAGTTAAATTTGGTATTATTTTTTTTAGAACGGCAAAGATAATCATTTTGACGTTAAGAAAAATAATATCTTATCAAAATAATTTCAAATCGCTTATTTTTTTGTAAAAATAAAATTTACTCTGCGTTAATATGCTATAAATGATATTGTTAATTAGTTGCGAAAACAAAGAGGGCGTCTCAAAAATTCACGAAACAACGTTCGTGTAATTGGCTACGCCGAACGTTGTTTCGTGAATAAATTACTATTGAGTTGATGTACAGCTAACTTTTATTTTACGGGAGCATTGGCTAACACAGCCAGCAGATAGTCCCAGAACTTGGCAACTGTCGGTATGTTTACTTTTTCGTCGGGCGAATGCGGGTGCCGGATGGTCGGACCAAAAGAAATCATGTCCATATCAGGATAATGAGTTCCTAAAATACCGCATTCCAAACCGGCGTGGATGATCATTACTTTCGGTGTTTTGCCGAATTTATCCTCGTACACTTTTTTCATGGTTTTTAAAATGGGCGATTCCATATTCGGTTCCCAGCCTGGGTAACCGCCTGTAAATTCCACTTTTGCGCCGGCAAGCGAGAAAAGGCTTTCGATTGCGGACGCTAATTCTTCCTTGCGCGATTCCGCTGAACTCCGCAACAGCAAGCGCAAAACAACGGATTTGCCATCCGATTTCACGATTGCCAGGTTGCTCGATGTTTCCACTACGCCCGGAACGTCGGAAATCATGCGGTAAACGCCGTCGGGACAGGCAACAACGGCATTAATCAAATCGTCCTGAATTTCTTCGGGAAACAGTCCGCCCGGCAGTCCAACCGGTTCCACCGTTAGCGAAATGCCGTCTTCCAGATGCTTGTATTCTTCGATAAACAGTTCCTCCATTTCGGCGGTAAATTCGATAAACTCATCCACAATTTCGTTGGGGATGGTAATTATTGCGAAGGCTTCGCGCGGAATGGCGTTGCGCAAATTGCCGCCTTCTACCTGGGCTAAGCGGGCTTCGTACTCGATTACGGCTTCTTTCAGGAAACGGAATAACAGTTTGTTGGCGTTGGCGCGTTGCAGAATAATGTCGATGCCCGAATGACCGCCTTTCAAGCCTTTGAGCGAAACTTTCAGCGCCACGTCGCCGGCAGGGATTTCATCTTCGCTATACAGGAACTGAATGTTCGCATCCAGACCTCCGGCGCAGCCCACGTAAAGTTCGCCTTCGTCTTCCGAATCCAGATTGATAAGGATATTGCCCTTTAAGAAATCGGGTTGAAGTCCGAACGCGCCGTACATGCCGGTTTCTTCGTCCACCGTAATAAACATTTCGATTGCCGGATGCGGAATATCCTTCGACTGCAAAACTGCCATTGCCGCAGCTGCACCGATTCCATTATCGGCTCCGAGGGTCGTGTCGCGGGCGGTTACCCATTCGCCGTCGATGTAAGCGTCAATCGGGTCGGTTTCAAAATTGTGCGTTACGTGGCTGTTCTTTTGCGGAACTATATCCATGTGCGCTTGCAGGATTATCGCTTTCCGGTTTTCCATGCCCGGCGTTGCCGGTTTACGCACCAGCACATTGCCGATTTCGTCGCGCAAAGTTTCCAGTCCGAGCGATTTCCCGAAATTTACGAGAAAATCCCCAATTTGTTCTTTTTTCCCCGACGGACGGGGTATTTGCGTTAAATCATAGAAGTTGTTCCAGAGCGCTTTCGGCTCTAATTGGCGGATGTCTGAACCCATAATGAAGTATTTTTTTGATTAATAAATGAGAATACTTGAAGTAAAGTTTATTTGCAAATATCCATAATTTTTTTTAATTGAATCCCATTAGGGGCGTTAAATAGTGTAAAGGCGACAAATTACAGCGATAATCGCCATTTTCTTGTAATTCACTCATCGTACGCCAACTATTCCTGTGAATCGGATAATGTGTCCATATTATAGTATATGCGGCGTAATCCCTGAATTATATTTTTGGTTTTAACTTTTTTCTGTTTTCATTTTGGCGATTATACATACTAAAAAATGTATTTTTGTAGTTCATAACTGCAACAATCGAATTTTTATGAATATTCTACTTCTCGGATCGGGTGGGCGCGAACATGCTCTGGCGTGGAAAATAGCGCAAAGTCCTCAATTGAATCAACTTTATATCGCTCCGGGAAATGCCGGAACAGCAACTGTCGGAATAAATCTGCCCATCGCGGCGGATGACTTTCAGGCGATAAAAAAAGCTGTTATCGAACATAAAATAGACCTGGCGCTGGTTGGTCCCGAAGATCCGCTGGTAAAAGGAATCGCCGATTTTTTCAGGAAGGACGGCGAAATAAGCCACGTTTGCGTAGTGGGTCCTGACAGGCAAGGCGCGCAACTCGAAGGAAGCAAGAATTTTTCGAAACAATTCATGCAACGTCACAACATACCTACGGCGCGGTATTTCAGCGTAACCGCTTCGAATATCCAGGAAGGAATCGCGTTTTTAAAATCTTTGAACGCTCCCTATGTGCTTAAAGCCGACGGACTTGCCGCTGGAAAAGGCGTGCTTATCATCAACGATTTGGACGAAGCCGTTACGGAACTCCGCAGCATGCTCGACGGAAAATTCGGCGCGGCAAGCAAAACCGTGGTTATCGAGGAATTTCTTTCTGGCGTCGAATGTTCGGTTTTTGTGATTACCGACGGCAAAAATTATAAAATACTGCCCGAAGCGAAGGATTACAAACGTATAGGCGAAGGCGATACCGGACTGAATACCGGAGGAATGGGGGCTGTTTCGCCAGCGTCCTTTGCCGACGCGGAATTTATGCGGAAAGTGGAAGAACGCATCATCCGCCCCACAATCGACGGATTGCTCAGTGAAGGCATTGTGTACAAGGGATTTATATTCTTCGGATTGATAAAAGTAAACAACGAACCTTATACCATCGAATACAATGCCCGCATGGGCGACCCCGAAACGGAAGCGGTAATGTTGCGCATAAAATCTGACTTTGTAGAGTTGCTCAAAGGCGTTGCACAGGGTAATTTGAACGAAAAAACCATTGAGTTCGACGAACGCTCGGCGGTTACGGTTGTTCTCGTGTCGGGCGGATACCCCGAAGCCTACGAAAAGGGTAAAACAATAACCGGTTTGGACGACGTGGAAGGAAGCATCGTTTTTCATGCGGGCACGGCGGAAAAAGACGGAAAAATCATTACCGCCGGAGGGCGTGTAATAGCCGTAAGTTCTTACGGAAAAACGAAAGACGAAGCCTTGGCGCTTTCATTCAAAAACGCGAATAAAATCTGTTTCGATAAAAAATATTTCCGTTCGGATATAGGTTTCGACCTGTAATCTTTTGAAACAGAACCTTAAAGGAAATAACGGGAATTTTCTTAGTACATGACAAAAAACAACTAAAAACCTGACACATAGTCGACACATAGTATTTTTATCTTTTTTTTAAAAGTGCACATAGCTGTAAAACATTTAGCTACGCTGAACGTTGTTTCGGTAAACCGGAATAGTTTTACCCT
>JAISXQ010000274.1 GCA_031270425.1 Prevotellaceae bacterium
GTTTTTTTATCCCTGGCTCTTTTCCTGCATAATTTTTTATTTTTTACAGTTTCTGTTTTTTTGCAAACTCCATAACTCCCCGCAAATGTTCCCTCATAATATTCTGCGCTTTTGTTGCATCTTGGTCGCGGATGGCTTCCAGTAACTGCCGGTGTTCAATTGCGGCTTTGCTTACTTTCGCATTGGTATTACACAGTTTGTATTTGGTATAACTTATCAAAATATCCGGCATAATGGTCATAAGCAATGATTTCAATACCATGTTTTTGCTTCCTTCGGCAATGGTGCGGTGAAAAGCAAGGTCTTCCTCTACGGCTGAAATATTCGATTTTATCTTTTCTTCAAATTTTAGCGCCGCTTTTTCCATCTTTATCAAATCGTTTTCGGTTCTACGCAGCGCACATAAACGGGCTCCGTTTTCTTCCAGTATATAACGCATTTCGACTAAGGAATATACATCATAGTTATCGAGTTTAAGAATGTCGCTAATCAGCCCTTCCAGAACCGACACTTCCAAACCGGCAATAAAAGAGCCGCTCTGTGGCAGCGTTTTAATAATGCCGTAAAACTCCAATTTCTTAATGGCGTCCCGCACATGCGTCCGCCCAACTCCAAAACGTTCTGCCAGTTGCCGCTCGGAGGGCAGACGGTCGCCTTGTTTCAACTGTCCTGTACTCAGTAAGTTTTTAATCTGTTTAATAATTATGTCCGAAGGTAATTCGACAATTACTTCTTCAAAACTGTTCAATATCATTGCATTTACCATATTGCTTTTTATATATTTAATTGCGCACTGAATTCTTTTATTGGTTTTTGGTCGACCAAAATTACAATTTTTTTTTGAAATTAGAAACTATTTTTAAATTTTATACTTCATGCGAATCCGGAGTTGAAAACGGGGCGAGGGGTATTGTTGGCGGTGATGTAAAAAGTCTGCTGATGAAAATTGGGGCTGTCTCAAAAGTGTTTTAGCACACGGATAACGCGGATAAGACGGATTTACACGGATTTTTAACCTGTTGTTTATTAATAGGTTAAAAATATGCGTCTATTATTTATCGGTGCAAATCCGTCTTATCCGCGTTATCCGTGTGCTTTTGAGACAGCCTCAATATAATTGACAGACAGACATGGCAGCATAATACAAAACCCTTTCTAACCTATAATTATTTTTCTTATTTCTTTTGCCCCGCCGCCGTCAAACACAAAAAGATAGAATCCTTTTAATGAATCCGGTATTTCAAAAGTAAAACTATTGGTTACGGATTGTGCTGATTGTGCGTTTATTACAAGCCCTTTCACATCGTAAATCCGTAAATTTAACCTGTCAATTACAGCCTCGATGTGCAACACGTTATTTTCTGTACGCAAATTGCTGATGAAATATGCCGGATTATTGACGCTTAAATTTCCGGCTCCGGTTGTGGCTTTATTGATAAAAGAACAACCCGCAGTTTGAGGCGTAGGGACGGAAAGAGAAAGATTTCCATTGTATTCAAATGCTCCTATCATCCGTTGACTTTCCCGCGTTTTTCCTTCAATATCCATCGTGATTTCAGGATAAGCGCTTGTCCGGTATTGACTGACGATAATTGAATTTGATTGCGGTTTATATATTCCGTATTCCGTGTTCGACGACTGAAAGTTCAGACTGGTTGTTACCCGCTTAAACTGGCTTTCCGATGGCGAGAAACTTGTATGCTTTCCCTGATACATCAAATTATTCTGCCAGGTAATTTCACTGGCGGCGTTTGATATTTTTACGCCGATCTGACTGTTGGAAGTCGCGAAAACAACATTATGGGCTATGGTGGAAGTGACCGGAGCCAAATCTTCGCCTCCGCTGTATCCGATATTGAAAGCATTGGCACAGTTGTAGAAAGTATTGAAAGCAACCAGCGCGTTTTTTACCTGAAAGTATTCGCTTAACGCGGAATTTGTTTTTCCGTTTACCATGCAAACTCCTGTACGATAACCGCTTCCTTTCAAATCCTGAAAATAATTATTAAACACGTTGTGATTTTCGCCGATAATGCGCACTCCGCCCGAACCCGGTTGTTCTTTTCCAAAGAAATAGTTTCCCGACACTTCGCAGGCGTTGCCGTGGCGGAGCGTAAGCATGGCGTTGTTGTTGTAAAAAACATTATTCCGGTAAATATTACCGCAGGATTTGTTCGATATGATTTCTATTTCGCCGTCGCATTCTTCAAAAAAATTACTTTCGATAATACAATTTGCGGACGTCATTGAAGTTTTGCTGTCGCCGATGCGAATTGTTTCCTGACCGTTCAGTTCTTTTTCGTCTTCGTCCAGCAAAGACACGCGCTTATAGAAATGATTGTTGTCTATTTTGTGCTTTGCACTTTCGTCGTCAACAAGCCAGACTACCAGTAGCGTCCCGATGTTTCTTTTGTTTTCAAAATAACAATGGTCGACCCGGTTCGATGTTCCGTTTATCGAAACCCATTTATTGTCGGTCGTTGCCCAACCGGACGCAGTAGCGGGGTTGTAACTTACAATTGCCGAGTTTGTAAAGCGGCAGTTGGCTGAATTTTTTGAGAAAGTAAGCACGTGATTTGTCCCGACTGTGGAATTTCCCGAAAACAATATGCCCGATACTTCGATGTATTTACCGTCGATGGTCAAGCGCGAACTTCCGGTAAAAATAACTTCGCCTGCCGTTTGAGCGTTAACAAGTATGGGATTGTCCTGTGTTCCGTTTCCTTTTATCGTGATGTTTTTATCGCTCCAATTACCGTTTTGCAGGGTGATAACATCTCCCGCCGCAAAGGTTTTGCTCGATATAGTCGAAGCCTGACTTGCATTGTAGCTGTAATTTGCCGCTTGCACCTTATCCTTAGAATGGCAGGAGATGAGCAAAACGAGAACTAATATTTTTATCAATTTTTTTTTCATGGGGTTATTTTATAATTTTAAAAGCTTGTTTCCAATCTCCTGTGCCGGCTTTAATAATAAACATTCCGTTATGTTCTAATGTAAAAGAATTATCGTTGCTTTTCCCGATTTTCCTGCCTTGCGCGTCGAAAACTTCAAAACTTATTTCTTCGTTGGTATTGAAACAGATAATATTATCTACTACTCGCGGCTGGACTTTTTTTTTCATTTCTATACTGCCGGATGAAGCAACTTGACCAAGCAAATAATTTAAAAATGCGGTTATTTCGTTGCTGATTTGGGTATTGTACTGCGCTTCAAAACCGCCGTGTCCGCCGCCCGGAATGGTTGTGAATTGATGATATACATTATTGGTTTCCAAAGTCCCGGATAAAGAAACCGATTGAGCATAAGGAACCGTAGGGTCGGCGTCGCCGTGAACGATATAGGTGGGAGGCGTATTCCCGTCAACCAAATGGTAAGGGCTTACTGTCTTTACAAATTCATCGTCGCCCGCATGTTCGCCCAACCAGTTTACAAGCGAAGTATAAAACATGAAATCTTCGAGTTTAGCGGGACCGTATTTGTCTATAACCGCCAACACCTTGATTTCGCCTTTATAATCGTTGCAGTTTGTATCGTATAGCCGGTTGTTTTGCAGGTATCCGGCTGTCAAAGCTAAATGTCCTCCGGCAGAGCTTCCCTGAAAAACAATTTTTCTCGGATCGATATTTAATGCTTCCGCGTTTTTCAGCAAATATTGCATGGCGCAACGCACATCCTCGACGGCAGCCGGAGCGGTCGC
The DNA here is from genome assembly GCA_031270425.1 of Prevotellaceae bacterium. Lineage (GTDB taxonomy): Bacteria > Bacteroidota > Bacteroidia > Bacteroidales > Paludibacteraceae > H1. Next base: position 3,701 of record JAISXQ010000274.1, read on the forward strand.
TTGCGGCGTCATCCGGTATTCGACATTAGCCACGGCAAAGCCCATGCTGAAAAAACTTCCGAATCCGGTTTGTTCTTCCTTGGCTCCGTGGTTCCAGCCTCCGCCGTGCATGTTGATAAGCACGGGAGTTGCTTCCGCCGCACCGGCAGGATAGTAAAAATCCATACGGCACATTTCTTCGGAAGCGCCGGAATAATGAATATCAATTATTTCCTGATAATTAGCCGGCATACTCGGTTTACGTAAGGTCTGAAAATTAAGTATATATTCCTGATTGAGATTTTCCGCGCTGTTTTTTTCCGCAAGCGCTCCGGCGGGAATCGTCAGCGAATAGGATTTATTCCTCCCTTGCGTGCTTTCCAGTGTTACCGGAACGATAAGGGTTTTTTCGTCAATGGTACAGGAAGAAAGAGGTATTGCAACATCGTTCAGTTGTATTGTTCCCGTTCCGAAAACTAACTCTTTATTAAAAGTTATTTTGACTTCTTTTGTCAGGTTGTAGAAACAAACGGCATTTTGAGCCGGTGTAGAACTGACGACATTCAGGTTTCTAACTTCGTCCCGACTGCGCGTCAACACCTTCCAAATAACGACGCTTCCGCCCGAATTGTTGGATATTCTCAGTCTCGTAGTATCGTCCCGCTCGATATTCAGGTAGAAGGTACTGTCGGTTTTTATGGCGGAAAATGTTTCCAATACCTTCCATAAATTATTCTCGTATTCATCGACGGTAAAAGTGTTTCCGGCTGTCCCGACTGCGGCGTGTATTTCTACCTGCCCTAGGGTTTTCAGCCACGGCAGTTCGAGGTTGCCGCCGGTTGTTTTTTTATCAATGCAAATCCTGTTTGTATGTTTTTCCCCCGATGCGTCGGTTGTGCTGCCTTTGTACACAATTGCTTTGTTTAATACGAAATCATTAATCGTGTCGCTCGTCGGGTAACTCCCCGAACTTGGCAAGGCGTCGGCAACCGTTCCCCAGCTTCCGTCCCCAAAATCGGTAACGATATTATCGTATGCCTTCCTTTGTCCGGCGGCAGGTTCTTCTACGCCGCTTCCGTTATACAATCCGTGATTCAGACCCGTTGTTCCGCCGCAGTTACGAACCCAGCCTGCGGGCGAAGTACTTTCAAATCCCTGTTGAAAATGACAGGTTTGAGCGGATAGGCTTACCATTAGAAATGGCAATGCGATTGAAAAGAATAATTTTTTCATGATTGATTTATAAAATAAGTATTTTACTGTTAATTAATTGCTTTTTATTCAAGAGATGAAAAACATAGGCTCCGCATGGAAGCGCGGGTATGGAAAAAATCTTGCTGTCGGAAAAGGAATGTTTCATAACGGTTTTACCGCTCATGTCGGATAAAACGCCTGTTGTGTTTGCTCCGGCATTGGTTACGGAAACCGTTCTGTTGATCGAATCGTACAATACCTGTAAATTTTCCTTTGAATTGCCGGTTGTTGTTCCCGTATTATTCAACCGCGCGGCTAACTGAGCTTCGTATAGCGATTCCGGCTGTAATCCGCTGTTGTTCAGTCCTTCCACATATCCGCGCGTAAAATTACTGGCGCTGACGGGATTTCCGGTAATGCTTTTTGCTGTGCAGCCGATGGCGTAATTTTGAGCGGTCGGAGGTTTTTGCAAGCCGATTTTTCCTGTCGAGCCATCCACATCGCAGTTCCACAGTACCGAATGTACGGCAGCCCATCCGTGTCCGGTTCCCATAGCGACGCGGTTGTAAAGTCCGAGTACAAAATCGCGCTTTAAATTCAATTCCTTATGATTATCGTACAACATTCCCTGCGTCCATTGGCGGTGTCCTTCGTTTACCGAGTTTACAGCGTCGGAAGTACAACGCAGAAAAACATTTCCAGACGTGCTTGACGTTCCGTTTGAAATATAATGATGCCTGCCGTTGCGGGCGTAACAATTCTTGAACAGATTCAGTTGCGAATAAATGTATGTGTTGAAATTGTACATCCGCTCGCCCGTAACTATTGCCACCGGGTCGATTGCCGAACAGAACTCAAAAGTACTTCTGGTGCAGGCTTCGGTAATAATGCCCGATTGTCCGAAACCTTTCATCGTACAATTCCGCGCCCAGGCATTTTCCACGCTTTTGAAACGGATTGCCTGCCAGGCATGCGACTCGTCTTCCCCGCCGGAGTTTTCTATTTCTATGCGGAGATTTTCTATCCCTAACTGCGCGTAAGTTCCGTCCCATTTTGCCTTATAAATATAAGACTGCGAGAGCGATTTGTTCAGTGTATAAAAAACGGGAGCGTCGATTGTAATGCTGTTTCCTTCGATTTTTGTGATGTAGCGGTTATACACTATCGGCAACTGGTCTTTTATCCAGCGTTCGTCGGGATTAGCCGGATCCGAAGGATCGGGATAAGGCACGCCGCCCTTGTCAACCGCGTCAATCCACGCCTGCGTACAGGGATGATAAATAATAATATGGTCGCCTGCGCTGTAAGGACTTGCATTTTCGACATTGAATGTACGTGAAGCAACCGGAACAAGCGCGTCCGTTATATTCGTTTTTGTGCCCGATACCTGCGAACTTCCCCAAACCCTTGTATTATTACCCATAAGGATAACATCCCGCTGCGGCATGTCCGTTTCGTTTTTTAAGGCGTAAATAATTGTATTTTGCGTATTGTCCTCTCCGTTTCCTGCTCCCCTGATTACAACTCCGTCGTATTTTACGTTTAACGTTCCTTTCACGTCATATTTTCCGGCATTCAGCAATAATGCTCCGCGGAAGCCATTTGCGTCTTTTTGCCTTTTTCCTACTTCGTCAATGGCGTTCTGTATGTGGGCGGTATTATCCCCGCTGATGGGATTTATTGTTTTTACCACAGGAAAATCAGGAATCGCGATACCGCCTCCCATATATCCGGCATGGCTGAAATCGGGAATTATATAGCCGTCGGCGTCGGCATAACAAGTTAGTACGCCGCCGGCATTTTGCTTTACAAGTTCCGATTGCCACTGCGAAAACACGCCGGCAGCGCAAACAACATAAAACGTCAATATTAATAACTTTTTCATGTTTATTTTTGATTCAGTTTATTTTTCCCAAATAACAGTAAAGGTAATATCCGCAATCCGTCCGTTTGTATGGGCTTCTCTGGGCAAATCGAGAATTTTGATAATGCCGTTTTTGCCTGTTGTGTAATTCCGTACCCACGCCAGATTATCTCCGTCGACAGCTATATGGGAACCAGCTTGAAAACCGCTAACACTTACCGATTTATATACGCGGGGAGCGCTTGCACCCGGCAGCAGTATCCCGTCAAAAAGCTCGTCGTTAATTTCAATGATTGTTCCAGATTCGTAGGCGTTAATCAGCGGCAAATGATTGACAGAATCCCTGCTAAGTATTTTAAACTTGGTGGTTATGCCGTAAAAATCATTCCAGTTCAGGTCTTCCGAAACAATGGATTTGTTGTCGCACTTAAAGTTCTTTGTTACGCTGGTAGCGTTGTGCGGTCCGTATAATTGAACATATCCGATCTGGTCGTAAGCGAAGAAATCTATATCCATCCGGTTGTCGTGAGCCGTGCAGCTATGATGCACAATACCTGTTTCCGCGTCGAAGAAGGCGTCTTCCGTTCCGTTGGAATTGTTCGGAACACGTGCGCTTAGCAGCACATTGTCCCATTGATAGTAGCGTTTCTCATTCACATCGGAATTGATGTGGAAATTTTCTTCGAGAATAATTTCCTTTATTCCGTAATATATTCCGCGAAGCACATCTGTTTTTGCCCCGTCAAAATAATTGGTCGGCAGGTCGAAAGTCAGTTCGTCGTCGTTTTTCGATAAAATCCTCATTTTGAGATTTCCTACAAAAAGGGAATCTATCAGCGTCAAGCGTTCGCCTGTGATGGTTACCGGAGTGTATTTTTCGAGCGAAACCGGAATTATTTCCGCAAACGGAGCTTCCTGCAAAATCGTAAACGTGTTTCCTTCCGGACCTGCTGCGGCGTTTGTTTCTCCGTTGAAATAAAATAATCTCAATGATACCGGCTCTTTCGTATCAATAAATGGAACCCTGAATACGATTTCATTTTTTCTTTTGCTGATAATGGTCGTCTTTGCACCGGCGAGCATGACGGAATCTACGACATGCAGGTTTTCCCCTTCCAACCCCACGTCGGCGTTTATCGTTCCTTCGACGGGATATTCGGCAACGGAAGGCTGTACATACACGACTGTAAAATCATCAGCAGACACGGATCTTCCTTTAACGTTCGCAACAACAAGTTTTCCGCTGCGCGAAGCGCTTGTAACCACAGCAATGATTTTATTTTCGTTTATTTTGTATTTCAGTTCGGCAAAGCCTGTTCCCAGCATTACTGAGTCGATTCTGTGCAGATTTTCCCCGGTAATGGTAATTTCCGTACCTGTTTCTCCGCTTTTCGGACTAAAATCGATTAATACGGGAGGGAGTATTTCATTTTTATTAATCGTTGGTTCTTCTTTACAGGCATTCAGTGCAAAGCTGAACGCAATTATCCAACATATATGTAACTTTCTCATTTTAGTTGATTTTTAAAGAGTTTCTAATTTCTACCTTGTTTAATATCCCGGATTTTGTGAAATATGCGGATTAATATCTATTTCCTTTTGAGGAATCGGCAGCAGGACAGTTTGGCTTGTCAAAGGTCCGGCGCCCGGAACTTCCTCATAAAATACTTCGTTCGCATAATGCGAGTTGACCACTTCCAACACACGTTCGGTTCTTATCAAATCGAACCACCGGTGGTTTTCGTACGCCAATTCCAAACGGCGTTCTTTTTCTATTGCCATGCGCATTTCGTGTTTGTTCGGCACGTCTCTTTCTTTCAACTCATTCAATCCTGCACGGGTTCTTGTTTCGTTTATGAAAGGCAGGGCGGCTGCCGGATTGTCAAGTTCGTTGACAACTTCGGCGTAAAGCAGAATCATATCGGCAAAGCGGATTACAGGCCAGTCTTTATCGCCGTCCTCTTTCAGCGTTACCGGAGATAAATACTTTGTTACATAGCTGCGGACAACCGTATTGCCCAGGTCGTCAACATAATCGAGGGCTATCGTCGCGTTTCTTCTCGAATCGTTTTTTGTATAGGCTTGTGTCAGACCGGTGGTCGGATAGTTGTAACCGTTGCCGCTGTAATTTATTACGGCTGACCCGCTTTGCAAAGGAGCAAAGTAATTTCCGAAAGGGGAACCAAGGTTTATTCCGCCGGATATATAGCGGATGGTAAAAATAATTTCGTCGTTCAATTCGTTCTTTGCGTCAAATACTTTTTCGTAGCTTGTTTCCAATTTGTGTCCGCTATTTTCGTAAATGTCTTTTAAAAGTTCTTTTGTTTCCGAATCGATTTTTCCCAACGTTACATAAACTTTCGCCAGAAGGCTTTTTGCCGCCCAGGAAGTTATCCTGCCTTTTTGCGCCGCCGGATATTTATCGGGAAGACTGCCGGCGGCGAATTTCAAGTCCTCTAAAATGAAATCATATACATCGCCGACAGGGCTTCTGTCGAATGTTTTTGCTTCTTCGGCGCTTATGCGTTCGCTGACAATAAACACAGGACCGAACAGGCGCAGCAGATTGAAATAGTGGTAGGCGCGTATAAAGCGGGCTTCTCCCTCAAATACTCCGCGTATCGAGTCGTTATCGACAACTGCCAGATTTTGCGCCTTCAATACCGTGTTGCAACGTGCAATGTTGTGGTAAACATAATACCAATAATCGTACACATGCTGGTTGGTAGAAGTCGCCTTAGCCTGATCCAGGTTCATCAGCAGCATATTGGCGGTGGAAGTTGTTGCCGTACTGTACAGGCGGCTGTTATCGGAACGAAGCTCGGTAAGCGCCCATTCGTTTTCCATAGGTTTTTGCAAACCGTTGTAACAGGCAACTACGGCGGCGTACACTTCATCTGTGTTTTGGTAAAAATTTCCTTCCCCTATTTCGGAAATGGGTTGCAGGTTTAAATCGCATGATGCAAACAGCAAAACACAGGCAAATAATATATATTTTATCAAGGTTTTCATATCAATTATGGATTAAATTTTAGTTTATGATTTAAAAAAAAAAGACAATCATGTTGTTTTTAGAAGTTTCCTTATCCGTTAGAAAGTAACAGAGCCGCCGACCGAAAACGTGCGCTGCATCGGGAAGGCTCCGCGTTGGTATCCGTCAATAAGAGGCGATGAGTACTTGCTTGAAGTATAACGGGCTTCCGGGTTAATGCCTCTATAATCTTTCGACCAGATATAGAACAGGTTCTGACCCGAAACATACAAACGGATGTTGTTCACGCCTATTTTTTTCACCAGTTTTTTGTCGAACATATAACCAACGGTAACATCGCGCAATGCCGCATACGATCCGTCTTCCAGTAAATAATCGGTCAACTCCCATTCGATTCCGTTGCCTCCGGCGAAAGTCGGAGTTTTTCCGTCGCCCGGATGTTCGGGCGATATGTAACGGTTGTTGGTGTAAGCGCGGTTTATTTTCTTTGTTTCCTGATAATACCCGTCTCCATTAAGCACGGTAACGCCTTGTACTCCCTGCAATAAAACAGATACGTCGAATTTTTTGATTTTGAAGGAATTGGTCATCCCCCAAGTGAAATCGGGGAAAGGATTTCCCAATACAACCCGGTCGTAAATATCTATTTTATTATCATCATTCTGGTTAACGACTTTCAATGTTCCAGGCATCACTGTTTTTCCGGTAGAGAAAGTCAAACCGCTGTCGGTAATATCTTGTTGCGACAGCCAAACGCCGTCCGTCTGGTAACCGTAGAACTGGATAGCCGGACCGCCTACCCGCGCCACGTATATTTCCTCCCGTTCCCCGAAACTTTTCAATTCGCCTTCCGCCGCCAGTTCGTCCGCCAGTTCCAGAAGTAAATTGTCGTTTGTCGCAAAATTGACGGTTGTTTGCCACTCGAAATTCTTATTTTTTATATTGTAAGTATTCAATTCCAATTCGATACCTTTGTTGCGGACTCTCCCGATATTATTCCAATATTCGCTGTAACCGGTGATTGCCATGACCGGTTGCTTGAACAACAGGCTTTTTGTTATTGCATAGTAATAATCGGCTGTCAGGTTTACGCGGCTTTTCACAATGCTCAAATCGAAACCGATGTTGTATTCGTTGGTCTGTTCCCAGGTAATCGCCTTGTTGCCAAGCACGTTGCTCGTATTTACCAAGCCCGACGTAAGCGTTGTGCCTGTCCCGAATACATAATTGGCATTTTGAAGTTTGTCGTATGCCGCATAATTTTCAATATCATAATTTCCGGTTAAACCCCAGCTTGCGCGAAATTTCAATTGATCCATAGTTACGATTTTTTTCACAAATTCTTCTTCGGACAAGCGCCATCCGAGAGAGACGGAAGGAAACCAAGCCCACTGGTTGTCGGGTCCGAAGCGGGAACTTCCGTCTGTACGCAAACTTCCGGAAAACAGATACTTGTCATCATAACTGTAAGTCAAGCGCCCCAAATAAGAGAGCAACATTTCTTTTTCGTGATATGTCTGGGTTACCCGGTTGCCGTCGGGGTCGTAAAGGCTGACGCTCGTTGCGGCGTTTATCGTGTTAATGTAATCGTTCGGAAATCCGGTTCCGTATATTCCGGCTCTTTTTATGCTTGTCTGATTGGCGGTATATCCCAACATGGCGCCGATACTATGCTGTGCAAATGTCCGGTTGTAATCCAGAATATTTTCCGACAGCAAATCGACTAAAAACATGTTGGTATAACGCCCGAAATTCGTATCTCCATCGCTTTTTGCATTGGCGTTGTGATATATTTCCTGAGCTTGATAACGGACAAAAAATCCGTTTGTGGTCTTAAACGTCAATCCTTCTGCCAGTTTGATGTTCAAATAAGCGGAAGTATTCAAGCGGTAGTCGTCCGTAAATCGGGATTCGTTATCCATTATGGAACGTGGATTGTTGTTGTTCGTTCCCCACGGACTTGTGTTATCGGCAATTTCCTCTTCTCCGGTTATCGGATTTATATAGTAGTAATCTTTATTGTTGAAATGCCGTCCGTGTGCGTATTCGCCGATTTGCCGTCCGGTAATGGCGGCTGTCGTTGCCGTATGGCGGACGGGAAGCCAGGTGTAAGTGCGGTAAAAATCAATAAAGTTTGTGGCGGGAGCTTCTCTTTTGGAATATGCAGGAGCGATATTTATTCCGGCTTCTACCTTTGGCGAAAGCGTGGCGTCTAATTTTGCGCGGACATTAAATTTGTCGTACCTGCTGTTTATCATAATGCCTTCTTCACTGGTATAACTTCCCGATATATAGTATTTTGCTTCCTTTTTCCCGCCTGAAATACTTAGCTGCACATTGTTTATATCGGCAATGCTGCGGGTTCCTTCGCGCTGCCAATCGGTATAATTGTCAATTCCCAGCCAGGATTTTTCGGTCTTTGTGGGAGCCGTTCCTCCTTTTTCCTGTTCGTTAAACAGCATATTCACATAGTCTCTTGCCGAAGCAATATCGTGATATTTGTAAACTGTTTTTATGCCTGTATATCCTTTTACCGTATATTTCGGTTTTGCAATATCGGCGCTTTTTGTTGTTACGATAATAACTCCGTTTGCTCCGCGTGAACCGTAAATAGCGGCGGAAGCTGCGTCTTTCAATACTTCGATGGATTCTACGTCGTTCATATCTACAAAAGCCAATCCGTCTGCCATAGGGAATCCATCGACAACCACAAGCGGTTCGTTGCTTGCACTGATGGAACCCATGCCGCGCACCCTGATTTGCGGCGCGGCTCCTGCTTCGGTCGTTGTATTCTGTACCGTAACTCCGGCAATTTTTCCCTGCAAAGCCTGATCGAGGCGCGAAACTGCCAGGTCGCCCAAATTATCATCCCTGTATTTGGATATGGAACCTGTAAGATGCGATTTTTTTTGTACGCCATAGCCAACAACCACAACTTCGTCCAGGTTCTGAATGCTTTCCGTCATTGTTACCGCAAGATTGCTTCTTCCGTTCAATGGAATTTCAAGGGTGGTAAAACCGAGATACGTAAAACGTAATACCGCATCCTTATCGGATACGTTCAATGTAAATTTTCCGTTTAAGTCGGAAATTGCGCGAACAGTTGTGTTTTTCACCACCACATTTACTCCCGGCAAGGGGAAATTGGTTTCATCCGCAACTGTTCCATTTACAGTTATTTGCTGTGCGTATAATCCGCAGGAAAAACACAGCAAGGCGCTGATAAAAAGAGTTTGCTTTAAACAGCCGGTTCTTTTGGCTTTTCTTTCCATTGCTAATTAAATTTAATAGTTACCGTTCTAAAAATAAAAAAAAATTGGTTGACCAAAAATTGGTTGACCAAAATTACAGGGTTTATTTTAAATACGAAACAGCCAAAAACATGTTATTAAACATAAAAACACAGGGATGAATCTTAAAGTTTGTTTAGATTTCGCCGAAAAACTTATTTATATGCTTAATAAAGAATTATTTATCATGTTTTTAAACTCTTTTGATACAGTCTCTGGTACAGACAATAAAAAAGGACGCCCACGAACGGACGTCCTTACTATAATTTTATACAAAGAAAAGGGTCAAAAATCTTTTGTCCCTTATTATCTGCTTTTTATTACGGTTTAACCTTTGCGGTGAATTTCATCGGTAACGGTAAGTTTTGCCCTGCCTTTTGCACGGCGGGCAGCCAATACGCGGCGACCGTTTGCTGTTGCCATTCTTTCGCGGAATCCGTGTTTGTTTTTTCTTTTTCTGTTTGAAGGTTGAAATGTCCTTTTCATTGCTTCTATATTTTTTAAATGTTATTTCCGTTTCTCAAAATTGGGATTGCAAAGGTAGATAAACTTTTTGAAATTCCAAAACGGTTTATAGCTTTTTTTGTCGCCGGATAAGGATATAAAATAATCTCGTGATAAAAACAAGCCTGACAATTGTTCCGTAACAGCTATACCAAGTTGAATACTTACAAGCTTATTTAAAGGATTATAAAACATAATTTTAATTCTTTTGATTTGCTGATTTTTAGTTTTTTACTTCGCTTCTTTTAAAATATCCACCAGCCAATCCCAGCATTTTTGTGTCGCCGGAATATTCAGTTTTTCGTCGGGAGAATGCACGCCCCGCATGGTAGGACCAATGGAAATCATATCCAGTTGCGGATATTTTTCGAGGAAGAGTCCGCACTCCAATCCGGCGTGGATGGAACGCACCAAAGCGTCTTCGCCAAAGAGTTTTTTATAGCTGCTTTGTGCTATTTTCAGTATTCCTGATTTGACGTTAGGCTGCCATCCGGGATAACCCTCGCCGTGCTTAACCGTTGCGCCGGCTAAAAGGAAGGACGCTTCCACGCGGTTTGCTATGTCGTGTTTTTTCAATTCGACCGAACTGCGCTGGCTTGTCGTAATTTCGATATGATCCGACTTCGTTCTTACTGCGGCTAAGTTCGTTGAGGTTTCAACCATTCCGGGCATGTCCGCGCTCATGGCTATAACGCCGTTGGGGCAGGAGTAAAGAGCGTTAATCAGGCGGTCGGAACTATGTTTGTCGATAACTTCGCCGGAGAGAGAAGCCGATTCCAGCGAGAGTTTTAATTGCGGTTCAACATGGGAAATTTCATTTTCGATTTCCGCTACGAAAAGATTAAACCAAACCCTCAGGTTTTCTTTTTCGGAAGCTGGAACCGCCGCCAAGGCGCAGGCTTCGCGCGGAATGGCGTTCCGCAGGTTTCCTCCGTTAAAACTGTGCAGGCGCAAGCAGGTTTTCTTGTTCACATTCCATAAAAAGCGGCTCAATATCCTGTTGGCGTTTCCACGGTTTTTGTCGATGTCGTCGCCGGAATGTCCGCCGAGCAAGCCTTTTACCGAAACCTCGAAAGGGAAATAATTTTGAGGCGTTATTTCGGAAGTATAAGCCAGTTCAGCCACAGTGTCGATTCCTCCGGCGCAACCGATAAAAATTTCGCCGTCGTCCTCCGAGTCGAGGTTAATTAATATGTCGCCGGTCATGAAATCGTTTTCCAAGGCGAAAGCGCCGGTCAGTCCGGTTTCTTCGTCCACAGTAAACAGGCATTCCATAGCCGGATGCTGCAAGGCGTCGTCCGTTAAAATCGCCAGCGATATTGCCATGCCGATTCCGTTGTCGGCTCCCAGGGTCGTACCTTTGGCTTTCAGCCAATCGCCGTCGATACAGGTTTGAATCGGGTCGGTATCGAAATTAAATTCCACGTCCTTATTCTTTTCGCAGACCATATCCTGATGCGATTGCAGGATGATTTTTTTTGCATTTTCGTAACCTTTCGCCGCAGGTTTGCTGATTAATACATTGCCGGATTTATCCACTTTGGTGGCTAAGCGGTGTTTTTCGCCGAAGGCTTTTAAATAGGCGGTTATCCGTTCTTCTTTTTTCGAGGGGCGGGGAATTTGAGTTATTTCATAGAAATAATTCCAGAGCGCTTTGGGTTCCAGGTGTTTCATTTGTTTAAAAATTTAAATACAAGAGTCAAGAGCCAAAGATATAAGACTTTCTTATACCGATAATTATCGGTAACTTTTCCAATAAATTAAGGATAAGTGCCTTTTATAATTGTTTGTTACATATTATTTTGAGGGCATAAAGATAATAAAAATTTCGGTTGTTATTCCAACCACAGGCGTCAAAAGAGGTTTTGAAAAAGTTTTTCGGAACAGGCGATGGTTTCTTCACATATCTGAATTTCCATATTCCGTTCAAGGAGACAAGCATAGGAGATTTTTTCCCTGCTTCGGCGTCCGAAAGCGACGGATAATGCGTACAGGTAGCATACGCCTTTTCTGTGTTCTGATGCGTAATGGACTATCCTGCCAAACATCTGTTTTCGCGTGTAAGATGAAGGGTGTGAAAAGAAAAACCGATACAGTTAGATATTTAAATAACTCGTTATTGGGAGTATAAATTACAAATGCTAACTAATTGATGAATTTATTTCCATTCCAAAACAATTGTTTCTTCGGGGTGAATGCTAAGTTTATTTCCCGTAATTTTTCCCGCTTTATCCGAAAATATAATTCCTGCTTTTAGCCCTGGAGCGTATATCTTAACATCTTTCTTTTTTCCACTTTTGTTTATGACAACCGACAGGTAGGACGTGCCGTTATACATTGTCTGCATAAACATACTTTTTTCATATTTTTCGAAACGTACAGGAATTTGAGGTTTCAATTCTCCAATTAATAATTTTGAAAGATTTTCCCCGCTTCCGTTACGTCGTGCGCCGAGTCCCATCAAGGAAGGAATCCATACGGTTTCCCCCTTGCCGAATTTATTCCTGCTTGCTGTTACATAGTCATTTTCTGTTGAAAAGACTTGTCCTCCGGTATTGAGAATATATCCTTTCCACAAATGAACAGGCAACGTATATTTTATATTCATATTAAAATCGCCCGGAATACATTTTATTTCCCTGATCGTTCCGCCAAACACATCCCGCAACGGAAAACCCGTATTAAAAAGGCTCAGCATATTTTCATCGTAAAATCCAGTCAGTCCTTCAACAAAGAGCTTTCCTCCTTTTTTCACAAAGTTACGAATAT
>JAISXQ010000278.1 GCA_031270425.1 Prevotellaceae bacterium
GATTCAACTCCCGAAAGCCTGGTAATATGCCCTATTATAACAATAAAAGCAAGTAAAAAACGTAAAAAATCGAAATTGTTTTGTCTGAAATTTGCTTGAGCCATTTCTATGCGGAAGATAACGGAAATTTAATTTATTACCATAATCTTTGTTATCGCGTTCTGCGTGCCGTCTTTGTTCGCGCATATTGCAAAGTATATTCCCGTATTTACTTTTCGTCCGCGTACATCTTTTCCGTCCCAGGTAGCAATGCTCCCATTTGAAACGGTTTCACATATCAGGTTTCCATGCAAATCCGTAATTTTCACCTGTGTACTCTCCACCAAACCGGTTATCGTGATAATTCCGTTGTAATTTTCACGTACCGGATTAGGATATGCGTAAACATTTTGAAATACGTCATTCGCATCGGCGGCATCGCCTTGATAGGAAACAAGTCCATTTGCTGTTGCGAAAAACACTTCTCCCGTAACAGAATTTATAGCTATGGAAAAAATCTCGTTCGAAAGCAGTGGGCTGTTTAACGTGGTAAAATGACGAATGGTTTCCTGTCCGTCTTCCGACATTAAATAAACCCCTGATGATGAAGTCCCAAGCCATTTGCGGTTTGCTCCATCTATGGCAATAGCTCTAATGTGTTCATTTTCCAATAAATAATCGCCATTTCCAGTGCCATCGTTCCGGGGGATAATTATCCTGCTGCAACTATAATCACTATTAAACACATTGGATGTATTGTAAAAAAGCAAGGGTCCCTGATCCGTACCAAGCCAGATAACGCCATTTTTGTCTTCCGCGATTGAATGGATATTCCCCGGAATTAATGCTTCACCCTCGCTTCCGTAAGGAAAAGAAACAAACCATGTGCTTCTGTCGTCTCTTTGATCGGATATAGTACCGCCATCGTCAACAATAAACACGCCTCTTGGCGACCAATCGGAAGTGATCCATTTTTGATTTTTATTTGTTTTGGGAGCTAATATTTTATTCAGATTTCTCATGTCTTTTATATTGAAATAATCCCATTCAGCCCACTCCCCTGTATTTAACAAAATTTTAACCGATTTATTTGCCATACAATTCAACACCCACAGATTACCCTCTTCATCCATAGTAGTCCCATACAACCAAGTGTAAAGAAAATAGTCGTGAGCATGATTGCTGACATATTCAATCGGACTATTTTTATGATTATAAAATGCATGGAAAGAATCATCTTTAAATTCATAAAGCCCCGATCCTATTGATGTTACGAAAAAATGCTTGTTGTCTATGGGATTAACAGCTACTTCCGTAAAATCAAGCCCTGTATACTCCGTACTACCGACCAACTCATTTCCCAAGATATTTCTCCATGTATTGTTTTCGTAAATCATTACCGCACCAAGCCGGCTTTCCGAAGCAGATAATCTTCCTCCTGGAACAACAAACAATTTTTGCCCGGAAAAAGTCATGTTCATGGCATGGTTCGTTGCCGGTCCCGATGGTTTGTACTCCGTAGCGTCGCTTCCGTTGTAAGCAACCACGCCTTTATCCTTAGCGGCAAACCAATAAGTATTGTTATCCGCGTCATACTCTATATCTTGCACATTTGCTATTCCGGGAGATATTTCGCCCGTACCCTGTTGATAAATACCCGATTCGGAACAGGCAAACAAATTTCCTCCGGATATTTTTATTTTTGTTTTATTGTAGGAATGGGGTCCCGACCAGCTTCCTTCATTATTCCTGCGGTACAAAGCCCCTCCTCTTAACAAATACAACTCATCGTTGAACGCCGCTATCGATTGAAAATTTCCGGCGCCGGGCAAAGCATTTGTTTGCGACCAATTTTCATAATTTACCAGATTGGAAGAAAGGGAAGCCTGATAAATGGCGGATTCGGACAGCGCGTAAATCATCCCGTCGAGAACGGTGGTTTCCAAAACAACAACTTCCGACGAATTATTGCCGATATAATAAACGTCGGCTATCTCCTTTTTTGGCATATTTACCGCCAACACTCCGAACTTTGTCGATAGATAAGCATAATCGCCGTAAAAAAAGATGCTGTTGGTTTCTTTCGAGGTGGTTTGCTGTTTGTTGTAATAGTCGGGTATGTTGATTATTCCTCCGGATGTTATAATATCAATATTGCCGTCTTCGTATAAAATCAGCAGTTGCTGTCTCAAATCATCGTATTTCATGCAAAAAATAAGATTCCCGTTCAAGCCGGTTACTTTACTGTAAAGTTCAAGCTCGCCGAATGTTTTATCTACCGAAAATAAAGATCCCGAACTAAGGGCGTATATTTTATTGCCGGATTGGGTTACTTGGGAAACTTCCGTGTATGCCAAGTGGGTTTTCCATTTTCCCATTTCAACCTGGCTAAAAAGCGCGGAAACAGGAAGTATTAAGGAGAGGATAAATAAATAATAACTTTTCATAATAAACGATACCTTTTTTTTGATACAAAAACTGTACTATTATAAAACTAAAAATACGCCGGTTTATTTTATGTTTTTTAAATAATCCACCAATTTATTGATTGCAACGGCACGGTGGCTTATTTTATTTTTTTCGTCCGGAGCGAGTTGCGCAAAAGTGGACAGATAGCCGTCAGGAACAAATACGGGATCGTAACCGAAACCGCTGCTTCCCCGTGGGTTTTCGGCAATAAATCCAGATACGCTCCCCTCGAAATTAACTACTTGACCATCCATAATCAACGCTATCACCGTACGAAACCTGGCAGACCGGTCGGATGCGTCTTTTAAATCATGCAAAAGTTTTATGATGTTGTCGAAAGATTTTTTCTCTTCTCCTGCATAGCGGGCAGATTTAACTCCCGGCGCTCCGCCCAAAGCCGCTACCTCCAAACCTGTATCGTCTGCAAAGCAATCGACGCCGTATTTTTCGTACACATATTGCGCTTTAAGCAAGGCGTTTCCTTCTAATGTATCCGCCGTTTCGGGGATGTCTTCCGTGCAACCGGCGTCCGACAATCCCACTATGGTGAAGCGGTCTTTCAGAATAAATCGTACTTCTTCCAATTTATGGGTATTATTCGTCGCAAAAACGAGTTTCTGCATAATAATTGTTTTTTTTAAGTTCGTACAGTAGCGGCGTAAGTCAAGCAACTCAACAAACAAATGCAAAGATAGTACTTTTTGGGAAGTAACAATTTAGCATTGCTATTAGAACTTGTTTAAATTTTACCGAAATATGTATTTATACTCAAAAGGAAATGGAACGCGAAATATTTCAGTATTTGCAAAATAGAAATAAAAACCGGATATTTGTATGATGAAAATAGAATTAACACAGCCAAATTAATATTGAAAAATATGAATATCATAAAGACCGTCCTTTTTCTTTTAATATCGTTCCCTTTTTTGGCTATATCTCAAACCGCAGTATCAGAGGAATGGAAAATATCGGCTATTTTAAAATACTCTCGGAAACAAAATGTTAAATAAGAGCAAACTTCGATTCGGTATTATCGGAACAAACACAATTACGGACAAAATAATTGAAGCCGGACGGCTCGACCCGCGCTTCGAAATTTCGGCGGTTTATTCGCGAACGCAAGAACGCGCGCTGGCTTTTGCCGGAAAATATCAAATTCCGCATACATTCACTTCTTTGGAAGAAATGGCTGAAAGCCAGCTGATTGACGCCGCATACATCGCTTCGCCCAACTCGCTGCACGCGCCGCAAAGCATCCTTTTTATGAATCGCGGCAAGCATGTGTTGTGCGAAAAACCGCTTGCTTCCAATGCCCGCGAAGTAAAAGCGATGATTGCCGCCGCGCGGCGCAACAACGTTACGCTGATGGAAGCCATGAAACCGACGCTTACGCCCAACTTCAAAATTTTGATGCAAGCGACAAAAGAAACAGGAAAAATACGCCGTTACTTCGCGGCATATTGCCAGTATTCGTCCCGATACGACGCATTAAAAGAAGGCAATGCGCCCAATGCTTTCAAACCCGAATTATCCAACGGAGCGACTATGGACATCGGTATTTACTGCATTTATCCCATGGTGGTTTTATTCGGGAAACCGGAAAAAATTCATGCGACAGGCATAAAACTTCACACCGGAGTCGATGGGCAAGCTTCCGTAATTTTCGAGTATAAGGATATGGATGCGGTTGTGCTGTATTCCAAAATCGCGGATTCTTATCTCCCGACAGAAATCCAAGGCGAAAACGGAACGATAATTTCCGACAGGATTAATATAATCAACAACGTCAAACTGCGCCATAAAAACGGCGATGAAGTACAAATCAGCAAAAACCAACTGGACGAATACTACTATGAAATAGCGGAATTTATTGATTTGGTTTCGTCGGGAAAACCGGAATCGGCAATCAACAGCCACAAAAACTCGCTGATTACCATTGAGATAATTGACGAAATACGAAAACAGCTCGGAATTGTTTATCCTTCCGATTGCAGGCTGATGTGATGATGTGATGATGTGCCGATGTGATGATGTGATGATGTGCCGATGTGCTAATTTGCATAAAACATGAAAAAAACAGGCAAAAGGTAAAAAGAGTTCAAATTTTTAGTATTTTTGTATCTTGTAATCTTGCAATCCCGTAATTTCAAAAAAATAAAATAATGACACTTACGGATAGCAATTAAACCGGAAAACACAGAACAAACATAACGCTGAAATTACTATTAAAACTATAAATATAAAAAACAATGAGTAATGTTGATGTGGTAAAAACAGACATTCTGATTATAGGCGGCGGTCCTTCGGGCTTGGCGACTTCAATCCGTTTGGCTGATTTACTAAAAGAAAAAGGGCTGAAAGGAAGAATTCTTCTGATAGAAAAAGGCAGTTCCATAGGCGCCCATATCGTATCGGGAGCCGTTTTGAAAGCCGGTGTTTTCAAAGAATTATTACCGGACGTCGAGTTTGGAGAAATTCCGTTGGACTCGAAAGTAACGAAAGACACGATGCTTCTGCTTGGCGAAAACGCTTCGTTTAACGTTCCGTTTCATCCGCCTTACATGAGCAACAAAGGCAACTACACGGCTTCGTTAAGCGAAATCTGCCGTTTTCTGGCGAAAAAAGCCGAAGAAAAAGGCGTGGAAATTTACGCCGGATTTTCGCTGAGCGAACTGCTTTACGACAAAGCGGGCAAAGTTGTCGGCGCGAAAACAATCGACACCGGCGTTGACCACCACGGGAAAAAACTCGAAAACTTTCAAGCCGGAACAAGCATCAAAGCCAAATTAACGATTTTTGCCGAGGGCACAAGAGGCAGTCTGGCAAAAAAGTTGATAAACAAATTCGACCTTCAAAAGGGTAAAAATCAGCAGATTTACTCGCTCGGATGCAAGGAATTGTGGAGCGTGCCCGAAGGAAATATCGCGCCGGGCGAGGTTTATCACACTATGGGCTATCCGCTCAATATGAGTGAATTTGGCGGCGGCTTTATCTACGGATTGACCGAAAATCGCGTTGCCGTCGGATTGGTGGTTGGCTTGGATTATCCCGACCCGACTTTCGATACGCACAACGCTTTCCAGGTTTGGAAGACGCATCCCGCCGTTCAAAAATTTCTGAAAGGCGGCCGTTTACTCGAATACGGCGCAAAAACGCTGCCCGAAGGCGGTTATTATTCGCTTCCGAAACTTTATACGGACAATGCCCTGATTGTGGGCGACAGCGCCGGATTCTTGGCTATGCCGGCTCTGAAAGGCATTCATTTGGCTATCCGTTCGGGAATGGCGGCTGCCGAAACCGCCGCTTTGGCTCTTGAAAAAAAGGATTTCTCGGAACAAACGCTTCAACAGTACGAAAATCTTGTTTACGACAAGCAAAATACCATTCGCAAAGAACTTTATCCCGTCCGCAATTTCCGTCAGGGATTTGCACGCGGCATGCTTGCCGGAGTTTTCCACTTCGGAACGCAGTTTATCACTTGCGGAGCAGGTTTTTGCGGTAAATTAAGCGTACATTCCGACAGCGAAGCCACCAAAAAACTGAGCGAATTCAAGGGAAAAACCTTTAAGCGGCGTTTCGGGAGTAAACTGGACTTCGATAAAGTCATCACTTTCGATAAAGTAACCGACGTATATTATTCGGGCGTAAACCACGACGAAGAACAGGTTCCTCATTTGCAAATAAACAATCCGCAAACTTTCGACTCCGTAAACATATTGGAATACGGCGCTCCCTGTCAGTATTACTGTTCGGCGGAAGTGTACGAAATCCATACGGATAAAAACGGGAAAAAAGAATTGCGCATCCACGCCGAAAATTGCCTGCACTGCAAAACCTGCGACATTAAAGAACCGGCAGGCGGCATCACGTGGAGAACGCCCAACGGCGGCAACGGACCGGATTATAAGTATATGTAGATTTCAAAAACAAAACAATAATGACAATAATATCTTTAATAAAACAAGTGCCGCTTCCCAGCGAGATGCGTATGGG
>JAISXQ010000098.1 GCA_031270425.1 Prevotellaceae bacterium
GACCATTGCTTTACTTTCTTAATCGGAACATACGAACTCGATTGTCCGAAACTTCCGACTGCTATGATTAATAATCCTATGACTGTGTTCATAAAACCCACTTTAAGGGGCTGTATCAAAAGTGTTTTAGTACGTTGAGACAGCCCATTTTAATCTGTTAATTCTAATTTTTTTGTTTTCAGCGCACTCCAAGTCTCCCTTTTGGGAAGATTTAGAGGGGCTTTATCTTTTTGACGTTACTTCTCTCTCGTATTGTTGTACTTCGGCAATATAGTCTTCGCCTACCGGAATGTTGTTTTTCAGGCAGAAATAATCCCATACCGCATTCCAAGGCAATCCTTTTGCTTCTTCTATCAACGCAAGACGCTCAAAATATTGTCCGTTAGCTTCGTATTCTTTCAGTTTTGCCGCCGGTTCGAGCAGGGCTTGGACGAAGGATTTTTGCGTAGCGCGGATACCGATAACATAAGCGCCGATGCGGTTGATGGAAGCGTCGAAAAAGTCCAGACCAACGTGAACTTTATCCAGCGCGCCGGCTCTTACAATTTCTTTGGATAAGTCTAATAAATCGTCGTTCAAAATAACAACGTGGTCGGAATCCCAACGCACCGGACGGCTTACGTGCAGCATGATTTCGGGCGTGAAGAGCAGCAGTGCGGATATTTTGTCGGAAACGCTTTCCGACAGATGGAAGTGTCCCATATCGAGCGTAACCATTTTTTGTTTTTTAGCTCCGTATCCCAAATAGAAATCGTGCGAACCTACGGTATAGCTTTCGAGGGCGATACCGAAAAGTTTCGATTCCACACAATCTTTCATGTTTTTGTATTCCTGCGCAAAAATTTCGTCCAACGATTTTTCAAGCAGCGAGCGATACAGATAACGGTTTACCGTAATATCCTTCGAACCGTCGTGTATCCAAAGGTTCATAATACAGGGGTCGTTTTGGAATTTTCCCATTTCTTCCGCGACAGCGCGGCAGCGTTTGGTGTGTTCGATCCAAAAATCGCGGACGGATTTATCGGGATTTGACAGTGTCAAGTCGCCGCTTTTGGGATGTCCGAAAGAGGTGGAGTTGAAATCGAGTTTGAGGTCTTGTTCCTTTGCCCACTGCATCCAGCTTGTAAAATGCGCCGGTTCAACTTCATCCCTGTCCACAATTTTAGTTCCGAAGTCGCCGTATATTTCGTGAAGGCTGAAACGGTGTTTTCCTCCAATGAGTGTTGTTACCTTTTCAATATCGGCGCGAAGCTCGTCTATGTTACGCGCTTTCCCGGGATAGTTTCCGGTAGCTTGAATACCGCCTCCGCCCAGGTTGACAGCGTTTTCAAATCCGGTAACATCGTCGGCTTGCCAACAATGGATGGATACTTGTAGTTTTTGCAGCTGTTCCAATACAGCTTCTACATTTACGCCTGTTTCAGCGTAACGTTCTTTTGCAATTTCGTAGGATTTTTGTACGAATTTATTCTTTCTCATGATAATGAAAAATTTGTAAGTTTCTTATTTATTGTTTATTGTTGTTTGATAATTTTCTGAAATGTTTTAAAGGCGCTGTTCCATTCTTCGCTGTCTTGCGGAGTAAACTCTTCCAGCTCAACCGAATTGCGGACAATACTTCTGATTTCGCCAAGCGAATCGACCAAACCGAGGCTTTTGGCTTGCATCATCATGTTGCCGATAGCGGTGGCTTCGGCGGGACCGGCTATTACCGGTATGCCGGTGGCGTTAGCAGTGGCTTGGTTGAGCGCGCGATTTTGCGAACCGCCGCCGATAACGTGCAGTTTCTCAATCGCAAACGGAGCTACTTGCTGCAAACTGTTCAGCACATACTTGTATTTCAGCGCTAAACTGTCGAATATGCAGCGGATAAATTCGGCGTGCGTCTGCGGCGCCGGCTGATTACTGCGGCGGCAGTATTCGGCAATGGCTTGGGTCATGCTTGGCGGATTGGCAAATGCGCTGTTGTCCGGGTCAACCATGAAACCGAGCTTTTTGACCGATTCCGACATTTTTACAATTTCGGGATAGCTGTAATTTTTCCCCTCGCGTTCCCATTCCTTACGGCATTGTTCCAGAAGCCACATGCCGGTAATGTTTTTCAGGAAGCGGACAGTTCCGTCCACGCCCCCCTCGTTGGTAAAATTGAGTTCAAAACTACTTTCGGTAATAATCGGTTCTTCTACTTCGACGCCCATTAACGACCATGTACCCGAACTGAGATAGGTGAAATTTTTGTTTTCCGCCGGAACAGCCACTACCGCCGAACCCGTATCATGTCCCGCTACTGCCGCTACCGGAACAGCATCTGTACCGCATTCGTGCTGAATGGCTTCGGTCAGGCGTCCGATGATTTGTCCCGGCATTGTGATGGGTTGCATGATGCTTTCCGTTTTTCCTGTCGGGCAGAAAAGCTTGGATTCAAAAGTTTTTGTTTTCGGATTCAGCAATTGCGATGTTGAAGCGATGGTGTATTCGCAAACTTGTTTTCCCGTAAGCAGATACGAAAGCGCGTCGGATATAAACAGGATTGATTCGGCGCTTTGCAGTGCGGACGATGATTCTTTTTTGGCGGCGTAGAGTTGAAAGAGGCTGTTGAAATTCATGATTTGAATTCCGGTAGCTTCGTAAACTTCCTTGCGGGATAGTTGAGTAAAATATTCTTCGGGAATTCCGTTGGTGTAGGGGTCGTGATAAGCGCGGGGAAGTCCCAGAAACGAGCCGTCTTCGCCGACATACACGAAATCCACGCCCCAGGTATCAATGCCGATGGAATCAAGTTGAATACCTTTGTTCGCGGCTGTGCGAAGTCCGTGTTTAAGTTCTTCGTATAAAGAAAAGATGTTCCAGTACTGTTTATCGCCGATGCGGATAATCTTGTTCGGGAAACGGGTAAGTTCTTCAATTTTGATTTTGCCGTTTTGAAATGTACCTAAAATGGAGCGTCCGCTCGTCGCACCCAAATCAAATGCAAAAAAGTGAAATATATTCTTCATAAAAGTATTCTGTTTAGATACCGTTTTTGAATTTTCTCATAAATTCTTTTATAAGTCCCGATTCCCGATAGCTATTGGAAATCGGGACGGGATTGCAAGAAATATGAAAGAACTAAAAACAACGTCTGGAAAAGAGGAATTCGTAAAATTCAAAACAGTTTCTTAAATTGCAACGAAGATATAACTTGTAAAACAAGACCGTATCAATAAATTTGACAGTATTATTATAATATTTGACATTTTACGATTTTATTCTAATAATTTTAAAAAAAATTGATTCTCTATTTTTTATTTTTATAATAAAATTGATTTTATTTGCAGTATGAAAAATATCGTATCAAAAGAATCAATCCACTGCCGCTATATAATTGCAAACGAACAGGACATGCTATGGGGGCTGACTATAAACACCGTAGGAAAACAATATATCGGAGCAAACGAATCGTATCCGCCCAGGAATCATCCTACGCGCTACTTTTTCTCTACCGAAAGGGGACGAATCCTGAATGAATATCAACTTTTATACATCACAAAGGGTTCGGGTACATTTGTTTCTCAATCCCACAAGCAAGTCGAACTTAAAG
>JAISXQ010000116.1 GCA_031270425.1 Prevotellaceae bacterium
TCATGCTGTATATTTTTAAGCATGATATCATGTAACAGTGAAAAATATACTGTAACTGAATATACGCCAAATAAAATAACGAATGTTCGATCTGTAAAGATTACGGAAGGATGTTTCAGTTCCATGTTCATTGTTGATTCATTACTATTCGGGGAAAACTACACGAATTGTATCTTTTCGGAATTACAGCCGAAAGAACTGTTTGATACCCATGAACTGAGTTTGTTAAATGATAATATTGTCGGCAGAGGTTTCACCGATTATTCAAAAGATCTTTTTTTTATTTATAATATCATGGATGATAAAATCAAATGGATACCTTATCATCCGAAATTCAGATTTGAAGAAAGATACAATACACTTGTATATGACGGTTCTTTATGTGTAAATGACAATAAAGGGGTTATTGTGTATGCTTCACGTTATTTTGATGAAGTCCTTTTTTACAATTCAGATGGAAAATTGCTGAACGGAACTTATTTTTCAAAAATAAAAAAACCGGAATTATCAAAAATGTATTCAGGTGCTGATTATAAAACCATGCTTTACTTTTTCTCGGTTTACGGAACTCCTTCAAATTGTTATGTTACACGGATTGCAAAACCATGGGACAGTCTTCCTAAAGGCAATGATTTATCAATTCCTACAGATATTCTAATATTTAACTGGGATGGGGTATTGATAGACACTTATCAATATGAATCACTTATGTCGTCATTTTGCATTGATGAAGAAACGGGAAGGTCATATTGTATTATCAATCCGGAAATACCTGAGGATTTTTCGGTATATTTAACAGAAATAAGTTTAAAAAAATGAAAAATGTTGCATAGTGATTCCGGGTGATACGTTCTGTATTGAAAACGGTGTTTCCAAGAACGTTAGGGGCGTATGATTACGCCGTTTCTTTGTACTTTTTTACTCCATGGGAAAATAATCACTTACTCTTTTTTATCCCCATAAACAGCGGCAAAAACAGGCAAATCATCAGAAATGAAAAAAGCAAACCGCCCATACTTCCTACCGCCAACGGATACCAAAACGCTTCTTTGTAGCCCACAATGAACGGTATGAAACCGAGTACGGTGGAAATAACCGTAAGGAAAATGGGGCGCACTTTGGCGTTCCACGCTTTGAGATATGCTTTGAGCGGCGTTAAGCGCGGGTTTGCCGAACGGATATTGTTGTATTCGTTCAGCAGGTAAATGTTGGCGTTAACGGAAATGCCGGTAAGCAATATAAATGCGGCATAGCCGCCCTGGTCGAAATTCAGTCTGAAAAGGTAAAAAGTGAGAAACAGTCCGATATATGCAAGGGGAATGATGCAAATGACTGTAAACGGCTGTTTGAGCGAATTAAAAAGTACGCTTGTTGTAAAATATATGATTACGATTATCAATAAAAGCAGAAAATATTGCGCCGAATTGTTTTCATCGCCCCACCAATACCTGTAATTTTCCGTTTCGGCTTTGTAACCCAAAGGCGCAGTGTCGTTGAATTTCTTTATTTCGCGTTCGGTAACTGTCCGGGCCTGGTCATACGCGCCGATGTAGTCGTATTGCACACAAAGCAGATATTGCTGATTTTCTTTGGCAATGTCGAGTGGGATTTGCGTTTTATCAATCGAGGCAATGTCTGAAATTCTAAATTCTTTGTCGCCTGTTTGTGCCGGAAAATGTTCCAAATTCCATATATCCAATTCATTTGCCTGTTTGGAATACAGGCGAACGGGTACGGTTTGATTTTGCGAAAGCCAATAGCCTGTATTGATATTTCGCCCGAAAAGCGGCGTTAAGGTCTGGAAAATTTCTGCGGGTTGCAAGTTTTCCTGCGCCAAACGTTCTTTATTCAAATCGAAAGCAAATTCGGTGTAATCATCTTTGTACCAACTGAATTTGGAATTTATGGTAACTTCTTTTATGCGTCGGTATTTGAGCAAACTGTCGCGTATGGTTTCTGCCCGCACCATCAATTCATCGTAGTTGTAGCCCAAAAGTTTGATACGCGAACTGCCTGCCTGTTCCTTTACATCGTTGCTGAAACCGTCGCCCAAACCATATACGCCCCAACTGCCGCCACCCGTTTCTATGCTTTTGCTGATAAGTTTCGATTTCAGCATATAAGGAAAACCGCTTCTTTGGTGTTCTTTTACAAAAAATATTTGAATGTTTGCGCGTTGTCCATTTTCAATTTGCGTTTCAAATTGGCGGACTTCCTTAAACTGCACAATGTAATTTTCCATTTTTTTAATAATAGCGTCCATTTGTTCTTTTGTAGAGCCGTAGGGCAAGGAGGCAGCAACATACAGCGAGGTTTCGCCGCGCTCGCCGTCGGTGTAACTGCCGTTTGGCACTTTTTGCGCAAAAAGCCGTATTGTGCCGCCCAAAGCCACATCGGAAACGGGCTTTATTTTTTCTTTATAAAAAACGGAACCTATGGTTTTGTTGTACAAATTTACCCAAAAACCGTTTTGTTCTTCCGTAATTTGATAATTCCTTTCATTTTTTTGTTTTTCTATTTTATCGGGCAAAAGAAAAACAGGCAGTCCGAATGCCAAAACAAGCAAAACGACGAACAAAGCCCTGCGGCGACAAATAAAGAGAATTATTTTTTCGTAAATTTTATTGAAACGAACAAGCCTTTGCTTTTTATTTTTTGTCCACAGATTAAACAGATTTACACTGACTGTCTTACTTTTTTGTGTTAATTTGTGGACGTTGAAAACATCAGTCAGTGCAGGCACAAGAAACAGAGAAACAAAGAGCGAAACCGAAAGATTGACAATAATTATCAAGGAAAAATCCTGCAAATTGGCGCGAATCCTTTCGTTCATAAAAAGAATGATAATCAGTGCGCCGACAGTGGTAAGCGTTGCTGTGAGAATTGCCAGAAACGCTTTTCGGTTGCCTTGATTGATGATTTGGTCGGACATAATAATAGCATTGTCGATAATTATTGTCAAGGAAATGGTCAAACCGGCCAAAGAATAAATTTGCATTTCCAACTTCAATAAACAGTAAAAAATTATCGCTATACCCACATTTGCAAGCAATGAAAGCAAAATTATCAGTGAATATTTCAAATTTCGATAAACTAATAACACAAAAATGAGCAAAATCAGTACCGTCAAGCCCGAACGAAAATAAATTTTATTCATTTCGTTTTGAAGATATTCCGCCTCGTCATAGAGCAAGTGGATATGATAACCATCGGGGAAACCTTTTTTGAGCGAGGAAAGTTTTTTCCGAATTTCGCTGCTGAGTTTTATCCTGTTGGCGGCGTCTGTTGCCGAAAACGACAGGTAAACGGAATTTAAACCGTTTATGCGGAAGTAACTTGAGGCTTCTTCCTCTTCGTAAGCAGTTGTTACGATTTGATTTAAGTAAATAATTTGTCCGTCGATGTTTTTTACCTGAATTTTCGACGGCTCAAATTGCTGATTATAATTTTCAGGAATTAAAGCCAATTGCAACCACTCGTTATCGCCGTCTGTTTTGCCGATTTTTCCTGTTCCCAAAAATTCGCTGTACAGATTTGTCTCAATAGCGGCAAGTATATCGTTTACAGATATTTTCAAGTTTTTCAGTTGTGTGTTGTCGTATTCCAAACGGTAAATCATCGGGCTTGCGCCTGCCACTTCAATTTTATCAATACCTTTGATATCGGCAAATTTCGGTTTTATATCTTCATTCACAAAACCGGTAATTTCCGACGGCGTACGGGGCGCATTTACCGAATACCGAAGAAAAGGATAGCGCACATCTGAGCTTGCGCCCGACATATAAATATACGGATAACTCACGCCTTCGGGCATCGAACTCCACGATTGGCGAATAATGGTAGATACCTCGAAACGCGCCATATCGGTATTGACGTACTTTGAAAGGCGAATGCTGATGCTGCCTCGTCCCGCTCTCGAGAGCGAACTAATGCTTTCTATACCGTTTATCCGGCTCAACATAGATTCCAATTTCGAGGTAACTTCCGTTTCCACCACGCGAGCCGACTGTCCGTACATCGAAAAATACACATTGATTTGTGGCAGCGTTGCCGAAGGGTTTAACTTTACAGGCAGCAGTGGTATCAACAGCGCCCCAACAAGAAACAGACACGCAAAAACAACAATAGTCGAGAAGTTTTTTCTGCCCGACAATTGCTGTTTATCAATATGTTCCGCCTCATTTTTTATCATTCGTAATTCGTAATTCGTAATTGAAAAATTCCCCTCCCAACTCCTGTTTGTTGAAAAAATCATAAAGCGTCAATCGGCGCAGTTTGTAGTAATTCACCCAATAGTCGCGCAGGGCGGAAATATAATTGCGTTGCGCGGTATTTTGCCGGTTTTGCGCCAAAGTAAGTGCGCTTAAATCGGCTTTTCCCAAAATAAAGCGTTCTTTATTTACATTGTAAGCCATATTTGCCAATGCTAATGCTTCTTCCGCACTGTTTATCAAATCCTGCTGGATGTTAAAATCGCTAACCGTCATCACTACGTCCTGTTCCATTGCGATTTCGCGTTGCTGAATGGAAATTTTGGTTACATTCAAATTATTGAGAGCCATATTAGCCCGCCCTTTCCGCACGCCCCAATCAAGAACAGGAATGGTAAGGCCGATGCTTACAACGTCCTGCCGCAAAGGATCTGTATAAACCTGCCGCAAAGTGTTGCCTACCTGATTGAAACCCACGCTTGCCGAAAAACTTGCATCAAAATTGGAACTGCGCTTTGTGCGTTCCACTTCTCTTTCGGCTTCCAAATGTTCCAAGCGATTGGAAAGATAATCGGGGTTGTTTTTTTGCGTAAAAGCAAGCGCTTCTTCTGCCGAAATTATCAGGTTGGAAGGGCGGACAGGCAAAGTGATTTTTACCTGCGTATTTTTATCAAGATTAAGACACGAAACAAATCCGAACATAGCGCGTTTCAGTCCTGTTTCCGCATTTTTCAGTGCGTTTTTTGCATTGACGGCGTCTAATTTCAGCGTTAATAAATCAGCTTGCGCAATGGCGGCGATTTTCTGTTTTTCCGTTCCGATGCGGTAAAGCGTGTCGGCGGAAGTCAAATTGTCCTGCGCAATTTCGTATTCTTTTTGCGCCATTGCCAACGCAAAAAAATACTGAATGACGGTTTCCGAAATTTCCTCGCGGGCATACAGAAAATCGCGTTTTGCTTTTTCGTAGCGCAACGGTTCAATTTTTTTCTCCCACTTAAAACTGTTAAACCCGAACAGCGACTGCGAATAACCAATACGAAAAGGAACGGAACTAAACTGGGAGGTGTTGCCTTCTATATTTTTCAAGTAACCCAATTCGGTATCAATAAAAAAGGTACCGCCCGTCAAATCAAAATTCTGTTGAACAGACAAATTTCCATAACTGTAAAAAGATTGCTGACTGCGGTAGACGTCCTGATTCAGTTCCGAATCGTAACGCTGCGTAATGTGTCGGTTGTACCGCAAAGGCGTGGCATTCAGCGTAACAGACGGCAAACGCTCCGCCTTAAACGAGCGGTACTGCCAATACCCCGACAAATACAGGTTTTTCGCCCTGAATGCCTGCAAGGAACTGTCGGTCGCAATTTCAATTGAGCGTTCCAATGTCAATTCTGTGTTTTGGGAAAAAATATCACAAAACACAAAACAAGACAAAATGATTATAAAGAACCGATTATTTCTCATAATTTCTAATTTCTAATTCCTAATTTTACTCGTTTCTGTAAATAAACCAATAAACCAAAGGCACAACAAATAAACTTACAAGCGTACCCACCAACATTCCGCCGATGGTGGCTATGGCAAGCGGTTTTTCAAGTTGCGAGCCTAAATCGCTTGTGAAAAGCAGCGGCAACATACATACAATAGAAGTTAAACTTGTCATCACAATGGCTTTCAAGCGGCGGCGGCCTGCCTCGTGAATGACTTCCATGAGCGGCAGACCTTCTTTGCGCAACTGATTCATCACATCCACTTTCAAAATCGAGTCGTTGATAACAATACCGCAGGTTACAACAATGCCGATGCACGACATCAGGTTGAGCGTATGTCCGCAAACAATCAGCAAACCTAATGCCGCCGAAATGTCGATCGGAATTTCCAACAATACGATGAAAGGTTGTTTGAAATTTCCGAACTGGGCCGTCAATATGAAATACATCAACAAAAGCGATACCAGCAAAATTATTATCAGCTCATTGATCATCGTTTGATTCGTAAAGTACGTTCCTGAAAAATCGACGTCCCATTTTTCGTTTCGTATATTTTCTTTTTCTACCGTTTCAACGATTTTTCCCGCTTGCTTTGTTTCGTAATAATAAAACGGAATAAACACGCCTGCTTTGCCTGCGGTAATGGTTTTCAAATCTTCGGAAGGCGTAACGCTCACAAAAGCCGAAAGAGGCGCTTTGTTAATTCGTCCGTCGGGGTTTTGCGAAACGTCAATCAGCGTTTGTTCCAAAATCCTGCTTACCGTCTTTTCGTCATCGGCAAGCATCACAGGCAAATATTGCCGCTGCGAGCGCAAAGTAGCAAAAGAGTTTTCCTTAAACGCCGTGCGCAATGCCTGATAAACGATATTGTACGGCACATTGTAAAGCAACAGTTTTTCGCGGTCGACATGCAAATTCAGCTGGTTTTGAAACGAATTGCCTGCGGGTTTTTCGCCTGTGAGTTTGGTCAAATCGTTTTCCAAAGCGTGAATTTCATTTGCCTCGACGGCGTGGTTTTTACTTTTGCTGTAATATTCTACAATTAAGTCCGCTTCGCCTGTGGAAAATATTTTTTCAAACAACGTTCCGGGCGGAGAGAAACTGACGAGCGTAGTGGGATAATTTTCCGATATATAAGAATTTATCTTTGTTTTTATTTCCAAAATTTCTTCGGGTGTTTCGGTACGGATATAAAATTGCGACTGTGAGGCAGTCATATCTTCGTCACGGTCGAGCATAAACTGTTGTTCGCCCACAAGCGCCGACTGCTCCTGCACAAGCGAACCGAGCACAGCCGAAAGTTGCGTGCAACGCTCGCGATTTTCCTGCAAATGTATGTTTTCGTTCCAATCAATATTCAACAGCACTTCGCTTTGCCGGATATCAGGCATTTTTTCTTTTGGAATGATTAAAAATAACAGAAAACAAAGCGGTACGGCAAGGATAACCGTTGCCAAAGAAGTTTTTTTATGGGCAAAAACCCAATTAATTCCCCAATCATAAACATTCCAATTACGAATTACGAATTTAAAATTACGCTTTTTGTTTCTTTTCGTAATTCGTAATTGATAATTCGTAATTGAATAAAGTGATTTGTACACTACAGGAATAAAAATAATCCCGACAACGTATGAAACCATCAGCCCGATGGTCACGGAAAACGCCTGGTCGGAAAAAATTGCACCTGCAATGCCGCTCATAAATATCAAGGGCAGGAAAACCGAAATATTTGTCAGCGCGGAACTCAGCATCGGCGTTGTGATTTCGGCTGTACCGCGTGCGCAGGCGTCGTCGAGCGGCTTCCCGCGGCGGCGGTGCTGCCCGATATTGTCGGTAACAACAATGGAATTGTCAATCATATTGCCCGAAGCGAGTATCAAACCCGTGAGCGAAACCACATTGAGCGAAAGTCGGCAAATGTAGAAAACCAGCAAACTGATTACCAGTGACACAAAAAGCCCAAAACCGATAACAATAGAGGTTTTCCCGTCTTTCAGAAAAACCACTGAAACCAAAAACACAAACAGAAATGCTAAAATCAGGTTTTGCTGTAAGTTAGAAATGGAATAGTCGAGCAGCGCGGTTTGACTTTGGCTTACGTTAAATTCTATGTCGGGGTAATCTTTGCGAAACTGTTCCAACGTCTTATCAACCGCTTGCTGCATCTTGCTCATACTCACGTCGTTTTGCTTGATAACCGACAACACTACCGCACGTTTGCCATTGTACATTGCAATACCTTTTTCCTTTACAGGCGCAGTTTCTACACGTGCTACGTCTTTAAGTCGGTAAATGCGGTCGTTTTTGCGCAGATACATATTTTGCACGTCTCCCACCGTGCGCAGCACCGACGAAAAACGTATCACATATTCCAAATAACCATCGCGTACAAGCATACTTCCCGGCTCTGTGTTGTTGCTGTTCAGCGTGTTTTCAATGTCAGTCAGCGTAATGCCGCTCACATCGAGCAACTGCCTGTCGGGCGTAATCACCACCTGCTCGCTTACTGTTCCCGAAATGTCAACCATCGCCACTTCAGGCAGTTGTTCAAAGCGGCGGCGAATAACACTTGCAGCAAAATTGCTGAGTTCAATAAAGTTCTCATTTTTTTCTTTCAGCGTTAATTCAAGATTAAAAACAGGAATGTCCGTAGTGCTTGCCTTAATTACGCGCGGACGTTCCGTTTCGCGCGGCAGATAGTTCATTGCCGCATCAATTTTTTCATTTACTTCAATAAAGGCGAGGTCGGTATTTGTGCCGTAATCAAATTCGAGGCGAATAACCGCACTGCCGTCCCGCGTTTCGCTGTGAATATCGCGCAACCGCCCTACCTGCATCAGTTGCTCGCGCACAGAACTGACAACCGTGTTTTCCAGTTCCCGCGCCGACGCGTTTTGCCCCGAAACCTGCACCGATATTTCGGGTATGGGAATGTCGGGCAGCAACGAAACGGGAATATTCAAATAGGCGAATATTCCAAGTATGAACAGCGCTAAAAACGTCATCCACACGGATATGGGCCTTGATAGTAAAAAACGAAACATCTCATTAACAATTACGAATTAATAATTACGAATTACGAATTGGTTTTTTTCATTGTAATTTGAATTTTGCCTATAATTTTTAAAATTTCTTTGATATCGTTCAACAAACTGTCGGCTTGTTCTTCGGTCAAATAATTTGTTGCTTTTAGCAATCGCAACCAAAAGCAAATTTCACGCGCTTCTTTATACGAAACAGTCAATTTTGCTAAAAAATCCTTATCGGACTGTCCGCCTATCGCTTCCTCAATATTTGTGCCTACTGACGTTCCACAACGCAAAATTTGTTTCGACATTACAAATTCTTTTTTCTCATCGCACAGATATTTGTACAAATGAACAATTCGTATTGCAAATGCAAACGACTTGTCCTGAATAATATTATCTTCTTTCATTTTTATATTGGTTAAATAATTGACATTGATATTTATATGATTATTCGTAGTTGTTAATTCCTAATTCCTAATTCGTAATTGAAATTGCCGTTTCGTGCGCCAAATTAATATTGCCGCTGATAATCACGCTGTCACCAACGGACAGTCCCGAAGTTACAACATAACTGTCGCTGTTTTCCTGTGCTGTTTCCACATAATTCCACTGCGCAAGGTTATTTTTTGCCGTAAAAACAACTTTCCTGTTTGTGCGCAATGTCAATGCCGGTTTGGGAATAACCAACGCTTTACCGAGCAAACGCTGAATGCGCACTTTCACGTTCATTCCTTCGTAGAAATACTGTTTATTGCCGTTTATCACGGCTTTTATGCGCACCATTCCGTTTTTATCTACAAGCGGGTTGATTTCGGTAACTGTTCCTGTTGCTTGCACATCGGGCTGCGAAAAGGGAGAGACAAGCGCTTTGTCCCCTTTTTTTACCGCCGGCAATTCACTTTCAAGTATGTTGAACACTACTTCGGGGCGGCTGTTATCCACGATGGTGCAAAATGCGTTGCCATCGGGCAGGTTATGCGCTTTGGCGGTAAGATTGGCAACTGTTCCGGCAAAGGGTGCGCGTAAGGTTGCTTCGCGCAGGTTGTAGGCAGCCATTCGGTAGTTGTTTTCGCTTTGTTCGTAACCGCTGCGTATGCGGGCAAGGCGCATCACTTCCGACGGGATTTTTGCAGAGTCATTAATGCTATATCCCTGGTTTATAAGGGTTTCCTGCAAATCGAGATAGGTGCGCTCTTTTGCCTCCTGCGCCTGCGCAAGCGCTACCTGCAATTTAAACTTATCCTGTTCGGCAAGTTTTTGCCCCACAACAACTTTATCGCCGTTTTTTACATAAATGCAGCTAATAACTTCCTGATTTTGAAAGCGCAGGTCTGCTTTGTTCATAACGGCTACAGTACCGTTAGACAGTATCTCGTAACTGAAATCGCTTTCCGTCAAACGCACAACGCGGACTTCCACCGGCGCATCTTCGCGTACCTCGCTTGCAAGCGAGTCGTTTTTGGTTTCGCTTTCCGCTTCCGCAGCATTTTTAGCATTACACGAAAAAAGTAATATTCCACAAATCAAAAGAATGATATTTTTCATTGACACAAACTATTAAATAATTGCACAAAAATAGTAATAAATTACGAATAAACAATTACGAATTTTTAATTCCTGATTAATACTTTCAATGTGAATTTTATTCATTTTTATTATTTATTAAATATTTAATCATCAAACAGTTAATTCCAAATTCGTAATTGTTAATTTCTAATTGTCAATCGTTTCACCTCTTCCCGCATCTCCCTCACTGCCGTCGATTGCACTTTCGGCTCTTTTGTGAGCACAATCGTTGC
This sequence comes from Prevotellaceae bacterium, assembly GCA_031270425.1. Taxonomy (GTDB): domain Bacteria; phylum Bacteroidota; class Bacteroidia; order Bacteroidales; family Paludibacteraceae; genus H1. The sequence continues at coordinate 10,530 of JAISXQ010000116.1, forward strand.
CGTTTCATTTGCTTTTTCCTTCAGGCCCATTTCGTCGTAAAGTTTTGTAAGCAAATAATAAGGATAAAGGCGATGCGGTACAATATGCGCGGCTTTCAGGTAACACTGTTCTGCCTGCACGTAATCTTTCAACGCCTGATGGTTTTTGCCCGTCACAGCATAAAGCATCGGGTCACAGCTGAAGAGTGTGGCACGGCGTAAAATTTCGTTGCTTTTTGTCAGCGTATTAATGCGGCGCTGTACAGGCAACCGCATTCCTGCCTCTTCATTCGTTGCGCTGTCTCGGCGATTTTGCTGTTCGAGTTTTTGGTTTTCAAAAATCTGATTGGACAAACTGTGTGCATACTCAAACAAAAAATCGGCGCGGTCGTTCAGGCGTGGATACAGTTTTGCATATTCCTCGCCTGCATCGGCGTAAAAACCCGCACTGTATAAAAACTGTGCCGGTTTCCACTGTTTATATGCTTGAAAAACAATTATTTGGTTTATTAGCACAAAAATACTGACCGCAATGCTCGCAAAGGAAATCGCAAAGGTCGCAAAGTTTGTTTTCTTTGCGTTCTTTACGCCTTTGCGTGAATTTGCCGCCATAAGGAAAACAAAAATTAAAAGAAAAGGCAATACGCTGAAAGGGTAGGAAAAAAATGCAAAGACAAGAAATGCAACAAGTGATCCTAACAAACCGAATTGACTGTTTTTCAGTAAATTATGCATCATGAAACCAATAACAAGCAGAAACAGCAGCAGGCCCGCAAAACCGTTTTCCACTGCTATTTGCAGGTATTCGTTAAAGCCGTATTCAGGACTGCCCGCTACGAGTTCTTCTGTTTCATTTGCCTGTTCGTTTGCAAAATATGCCGCCTGTGCATCGCCGTATGCGCCGGAAAAGTGTCCTGACCCTGCGCCGAAAGGATTATTTATTGCCGTTTGAAAACCGATTTTCCACATCAAAAAACGTCCGTCTGCAGAATTTTCTTTTACCCTGTACAAACCCGCAACCACAATACAAACTGCTATTAATGAACCTGCTATTATCAATAATTTATTGCGTTTTTTCAAATTTGTACAGATCTGTGAAATCTGCGGACAAAACACTACCAAACTGCCTGCCGCCGCAGCCAGCCAGGAGGCGCGGCTCATTGTGGCAGGAAGTATTAAAATTATTGATAAACAGGTGATTAAATAAAAATATTTAATTGTTTTTGCGCCCTTCGCCTTCCCTTTGTGTCCTTTGC
>JAISXQ010000146.1 GCA_031270425.1 Prevotellaceae bacterium
AAAAACTATGGTGCGCTATGTTTATTAAACTGTTGAACTTGCTAAAAAAGCCAAAACTTATGGATAAAAAACAACTAATAATGATAATCGATTTAAGCGGCTCTAAAATTTCGGCGGTGGCAGCCGAGGTTTTGGACGATAATTCGGTCAATATCATTGCCGAAGAATCGAAGCCCGCAAAAGAGATACGACGTGGAAAAATAGCGCAACCCGAAGAAACGGCGTTTTCTATTAAGGAACTGATAACCAAAATAAAAAACAGGAACGGAGTAGGCGAAATTTCGAGCATTTATTTTAGCATAAACTCAAAAAACGAACCTGCCGACCTGCGGGAAGATTTGGAAGCCTGTTTTTCCCTCACAAAACTACCCCAGAACTTGCCGCCTTACCTGCCTGCCGCCATAGAATCCGCCGCTGCCGCCGTACTCGACGAAGGCGACGACCGGAAAGGTTGTGCGCTTATCCATTTCGGGCACTCGCTCACTACTCTGGCTATTTATGCCGGAGGAAAATTGCAGCAAACTTTGGCTGTACCCTTTGGAGGACAGATAATTACAAATGATATTATCAACGAACTGAACATCAGCGAAGCAAACGCCGAAAAGTTGAAACGCTTGAAAGGAAGCGCGTTGTGCAACATGCTTGAAAAGGTTGAGATAATAAAAATGCCTTCTTTGGATGTTGAAAATCCCGAAGCGCAAATCCGTACCGATTATCTGGCGGAAATTATAGAGGCGCGTTTGGAAGAAATCTGCAAACCGATTTTTGACGCGATTGAAGACTCGGAGTATAAATTGGACGCAGGTATTGTGATTACGGGCGGCGCGTCGAAACTGCGGAATATTGTCGAGTTTATTTCCGAAAAGACAGGTTTTGAGGAAGTACGCAGGGGCGATCATTCGGCATGGCTCGGCGAAGGCGTCGATGTGCGCTTTTACGATCCGTCTTATAGTCAGTTGATTGGCGCTATTGTTTTAGTTGATGAGTACAGAAAAAAAAATCCCGGCGGAGGAAACAGGAAAAAAGGAAAATTATTAGACAAACTGAAAGATAAAGTCAATACTCTTTTCGACGACGAGTTATAAATTTTAGAAAAACAGATTTATATGGAACATACAGAAGAATTGCTTCCCTTGGCATTTACGTCCGAAAAATCGTCCATTATCAAGGTAATAGGCGTTGGCGGAGGCGGTTGTAATGCCGTAAACCACATGTACCGTCAAGGTATAAAAGATGTAGATTTCGTAGTATGCAACACGGATATTCAGGCTCTTAAAGAGTCGCCCGTGCCGAATAAAATACAGCTTGGAGTGCAAACCACCGAAGGTTTGGGGGCAGGCGCGGTTCCCGAAATAGCGCGCCGCGCCGCCGAAGAAAGCAGCGAGCAAATCGAAGCGATTTTGCGCGACAACACAAAAATGGTGTTTATCACCGCCGGCATGGGCGGGGGCACCGGCACCGGCGCGTCGCCCGTAGTGGCGCGCATAGCCCGCGAACTGGGCATACTGACGGTCGGCATCGTTACTATTCCCTTTGCTTTTGAGTTGGAACCTAAAATCCGGCAAGCGCTGCTGGGCGTTGCTGCGCTCAACGAACATGTGGACGCGCTGCTGGTTATCAACAACGAAAAGTTGTGGGAAATCGATCCGAACCTGAATATTAAGAACGCTTTCAACAAAGCCGACGAGGTGCTGAGCAACGCCGCCAAGGCTATTGCCGAAATCGTTACCGTGCACGGGCATATCAACATCGACTTTGCCGATGTTTATACGACGATGAAAGACGGAAACGTGGCAATAATGAATACGGGCGAGGCTTCGGGCGAAAACCGCATTAAAGACGCTATTGAAAACGCACTCAGTTCGCCTCTTTCAAATACCGATGTAAAAGGGGCGAATAAAATCCTGCTGAATTTCTACTGTTCGAGCGCCGACGAGCACCTGATAAATATTAAAGAATTGAGCGTTCAGGTACGCGAATTTACCGAAAAGGTCGGACGAAACGTCGGCGTTATTTGGGGCGTAACTTTCGACGATAAATTAGAAGAGCGCGTAAAAATTACGCTGATAGCTACCGGATTCGATAACAGTAAAATACCCGGTATGCCGGCGAAACCGGTCAAGCTCCCCGAGAATCCGGTGGAAAATCCGGTCGAAGTTCCGTCCAACGTTAAAGATATTGAAACTCTAATAAAGGAAAATTATGGACCGGTTCCGGGTTCAAAAACGCACCAAACAGAGGAGATTTACATCAATCTCGACGACCTGGAAGATGAAAACACCTTGCAGGAATATGAACACACTTCCGCTTTGCAACGGCGGAAACTTAATTTGAAACGATAGATTATTATAAAGGAATTATTGTATTTTTGTAAAAAGAAATCAGGGAAAAACATGGATGTAAAAGGTACAATAACAGGGATTAAATACAAAGTCTTACTGTCCAAAAATTTAGCTATAATTGGCATGAAAGACTTTGACATCAATAAAGCGCCTTCTTCCTGCTTATTGTCGGACGGAAAACATTCTTTTGCCATTTCAAAATGGGTTTCTCCCAAAAGAACACGTTCATATCCGTTCGAAAGAGTATTCAACACATTACATATCTCCAAGAAAATCACAGTCATTCCTATTGTAAAAGATGAAGGAGCGAGGGGCGACAGAGATTTTATTCAATGGGATACAGTTTCTTTGATGTCTTTGTTGGACGTATTTGTAATTTTTGCTTACTATGATAAAGCAGAAGTAAATCAGCGGAATAAGTTGAAAATAACAAATCAGCAATTCGATAATGATTATGTGATTTCCAAAATCAAGGAGATAGAGCAATATCACAGTTCGGCATTGCATTGGAACTTGAATGAATTAAACTCCAATCTTCATAACATTATTGACAAAACAAAAACAGCTTATACGGAAATAGAACAGAAAACAGGAGTTAAATTGCACAACTTTGCAGGTTTAGACAATTTCAAAGAGAAAATAGGCGAAGATGTTTCTCAATTTATGACTTTTTCGAGAGACAAAGCAGAGAAAGCCCAATCGAGAGAAATTGTAACGCAACAGCCAAAAGAAAGCCTGTCAACTCTTTCCAAAGCGAAAATAACCATCATCAATTATTTAGGCGGTCAATACTTCTTTACGGTTGACGAAATTTTGTTAACCGTGAACAAAGTCTGTCTGATAGAAAGCAAACACAGCAAAAATTCCATTCTACCAAGCAAAGGCGATATAAAAGACGGTTTACTAAAAATGATTTTGTATTCCAATCTTTTCAATGTTACCGTAAACGATAAACAAACAACGAGTGAAGCCGTCTTAAATTTGACATCCTCAAAACTAAAAGGAGCAATCAATTCGGAAAGCACAGAAAAGGAACTTACAGGCTTTTTTGAAATAAACCATTTTTCTACCTCGCAAGAAGAATTGATTCGTACAGTCATTGCCGAGTCGAAAGCAAATAATTTTACCGTTAAAATACAGTTTTCAAAATGATAAAAAGTCCGTTACGATATCCGGGAGGAAAAAGTAGAGCCGTAAACCTGATAGCTCAACTGTTGCCTGAATTTGACGAATTCAGAGAGCCTTTTTTGGGTGGAGGTTCCGTTTTTATTTATGCAAAACAACGGTTTCCGAACAAAAAATTTTGGATAAACGATTTGTATTTAGAACTTTTCAAGTTTTGGGAAATGACGCAAAAAGATGTTGACAATCTCATTGATAAAATTTACGAATGGCGCAATCAATTTCCTGCCGGAAAAGAATTACATCGGTTTTTAAACAAAAATTTAGAGAAATTCGATGATTTGGAAAGAGCCGCCGCGTTTTTTGTTTACAACCGTATTACTTTTTCCGGTACAAGTTTAAGCGGAGGTTATAGCGAAGGAGCCTTTTCGGGGCGCTTTACCGAAAGCAGTATTCAGCGGCTGAATAAATTTGCGGAAGTTGTAAACGGTTCGAAAATTACAAACTTCGATTATGAAGAATTGGTAAAAAAAGAAGGCGAAAATGTTTTCATATTTCTTGACCCTCCTTATTATTCGGCAACCAAATCGGCATTATACGGTAAAAACGGCAATATGCATAAATCATTCGACCACGAAAGATTTGCAGAAATAATGAGAAACTGCGAGCACAAATGGCTGATTACTTATGACGATAGCGACTACATTAGAAAATTGTTTTCGTTTGCAAACATTATCCCTTGGGATTTGACTTACGGAATGAGAAATGTTACTAAAAGCTCTGACCAAACAGGAAAAGAATTGTTTATTTCCAACTATGTGCAGTACTTGCCACAGGAGCAGCAATTAAGCCTGTTCGAGCCAAAAATAGAATACAAACGCAAAGAAAGAAATATACATCACATAACAAGCGGTTTGGCATAAGTGGCGGTGTAAACTCGCAGAAACAGTTGTAAAATCATTTTCTTTTTCCTAACAACAATTATATTTCATTATGGAAACATTATTCGACAAAGTAAGCGCCGACATCAAAACAGCGATGCTGGCAAAGGACAAAATCGCGCTCGAAGCGCTACGCGGAATAAAAAAAGAATTTCTCGAAGCCAAAACGGCAAAAGGAAACGACGGTACGCTCCACGACGAACAAGGCGTAAAAATCCTGCAAAAAATGGTAAAGCAGCGTAAGGATTCCGCCCAGATTTACAACGATCAAAACCGTCCGGAATTGGCGGAAAACGAACTGGCGGAAGTTGCCGTAATCGAGCGTTATCTGCCCAAGCAGCTAAGCGACACTGAATTGGAAGCCGCCATATCGGCAATTATAGCGCAGGCAGGCGCAACAAATTTGCAGGATTTAGGCAAAGTAATGGGTATTGCTTCCAAACAACTCGCCGGTAAAGCCGAAGGACGAGCTATCTCCGAAAAAGTAAAAGTTTTGCTGACAAAATAAGTCCACTTTATTAAAAATGAATAAAATACGGTTAACTCTTATCATCCTGTTTGCCGCTACCGGTTTCGCGAAAAATCAACCTGTTGCGGCGCAGGGAAATACCGGAATTAAAATCACTACGTTGAATACCGAATGGCTTAGTTGTACTGCGTACGGTCCCGCCGACGAAGAACTGCAAATCAACAATATCGCCGCCGTTATCCGGGCAATGGATTCCGACATTATTGCCTTGCAGGAAGTAGGCACAAGCGGCGCGTACGCAACTATCGATACGATTGTCCGCAGGCTGGGGAGTGAATGGGGCGGAAACATAATCCCTTGGAGTAACAGCAATTGCAGTCAAAACCAGGGAATTATTTATAAGAAGTCAACGGTGCAGTTTGTTAATTCCGAACTGATTAGAAACGGTGGCAGTTACTCAAATTGGTCAAGTGGACGTTATCCCGCCCTGTACAATGTAAATATACTTGCGGGAAACGATGTTATCCCTGTATCCATTGTAAATATTCATG
>JAISXQ010000155.1 GCA_031270425.1 Prevotellaceae bacterium
ATGTCTTCGACATGAACTTATGCTCAGAGGGGTAAAACTACGTGTAATTGGCTGCGCCGAACGTTGTTTCGTGGACGCCCTATTTGACATAATATAAATTATAAGAAAAAACGACTTGAATCAAAAACACAACTTAATATATTCTTCCAAAATAAACAACGAATAATCGCCGGCATGTTTTTGTATAAATCCGATAGCGGAATTATGCGCGTTTTCGTCGGCGTCATCCGAAATCACGCGTACAACTATCAGCGGGATATTATAATCGTCGCAAACCTGCGCGACAGCGGCGCCTTCCATTTCCGCGCATACAACCGACGGCAAATTGCGGATTAAAGCGTCTTTCATTTCTTTTTTCGATATAAATAAATCGCCGCTCGCAATATCTCCCGCAATCATTTTCAGGTTGTTAATACCGTAACCGGCTAATACTTTCCTGAATTCCTTGTTGTTTTTCAAAAAGTTATGAATAGCCAGGGACATTTGTTGAATATTTTGCTCGGAAGTTTCAAAAGATGTTTTTCCGGTAAGCGGAACCTCGAAACGCCGCATCAAAGGACGCGCGTCCATATCGTGCTGGAACAGGCGTTCGCCAATAACAATATCTCCTACGTTAAGTTCCGGAGAAATAGCTCCGGCTACGCCTGTAAACACGATTTTACCGACTCCAAATTCCAGAATCAGATTAGCCGCCGTAGCTGCCGCCGCAACTTTTCCCCAGCGCGAAAAAACGGCGACAACCGGACGTCCGTATAATTCGCCGCGATAGTATAAACGTCCGCCGCGTTCTATGATTTCCTTGTTGGCGATATTGGCGATGATTTTGTCGATTTCTTCGGGCATGGCGCCCATAATTCCTAATGTCATGGCTGTATTTTAAATTTACGATTTTACGATATTATTTATCCGTTGATAAAGCGTTGGGTGCGAATAATGGAAAAATACGCAGGACGGATGCGGCGTCAGGTTACTCAACGACGTGGCAGACAACTTTTTTAAACCTGAAATTAACAAATCGCCGTAACCGAAGGAAGCGGCGTAATTGTCCGCCTGGTATTCGTATTTCCGTGATAATATATTGGAAAACAATCCTGTAATCAACGATACCGGCGTATATAACATCCCGAAAACAAGCAGATTCAAATGAAAGGAAGCCGTTTGTCCGCCCAACGCTTGCGCAACTATATCGTTTTTCAGGATGATACCCAGCAAAAAGAACAGCAATAAAGAACTTGGCAATGAAATAAAGTAACTTTTCAGCGTATGCTTATGCTTATAATGCCCGATTTCATGGGCAAGAACGGCTACAATTTCATCCGCGTCAAGCTTATCCGCCAACGTGTCGTAAAGCACAATGCGCTTCTTCCCTCCTAACCCGCTAAAATACGCGTTGGCTTTTGTAGAACGCTTTGAACCGTCGATGATATAAATATTTTTCAATTTAAAACCTGTTTTCGCAGCAAATTCCTCAATTTTATCACGTAATTCGCCGGCTTCCAACGGTGTTTGCCTGTTAAATAACGGTACGATCAACTCCGAATAAAACATACTCATAAACAGGCTAAAAGCCGTAACCGCCGCCCACGCCAACAACCAGAAATACTCCGGCGTAATTGAATAAATCCAATAAATCAACGCCAACAAACCGCCTCCGATAACGATATTCAGCGCATAACCTTTAAGCTTGTCCGTAAAAAACAACTTGGGCGTAACTTTATTGAAATCAAATCGTTCTTCTATTACAAAGGTATCGTAATAATCGAAAGGCGTATTTAATAAATCGGAAATAATAAAAATCACACCGAAGAAAACGAGCGAAAGCGCCATTTCGTTGTAGATACAGCCGCGCAACAACTCGTCGAGCCAGCCGAAAGCGCCCGAAACAACCGCCGCCAGCAACAGTACAAAGCCGAAAGAGCTTGTAATCATGCCAAAACGTGAATTTACACGGAAATACTCCTGCTGTTTCGCGTATTTGTCTGCATCGTAAATACTGGATAAAATTTCCGGCAGCGGCTTTTTGGACGACTGTATGTTGAGATATGCCAGATAACGCTCCAATACGTAATCGGCAACAAGAATACTAATAATAGCGTAAAAAATATAAGACATAAGAAAGTTTATTTAAAGTCCCCTACCCTTTTCCGATACGGAAAACCGTACAAATATAAGAATAAACGGATAAAACGAAAAATCAGTGGTCATCCGTAGAATCCGTGTTATCCGTGTGCTTTTGAGGCAATTTTTTTAAAAACTCGCAAAAACGCCGGCGTGAATAACGCCCTTATACCCGAAACCCAACTCGGCAAAAGCTCCGACGCTGTTGCCGAATTTAATTCCAATGGGGGAAAACTGAAAGTTGAAATGCGTTTTGTAATTTATTTCAGCGCTTTTGGACGGAACTTCGTATTTTTCCCTGTATAGTGTAAGTCCCGCGCCGATTGACGAATAAAGCTTAAAATAAGGATTGTTGATATACCTGAAATCAAATTCTCCGGCTGCCGTGTTGTAGGCATGTTCTATCGAACCTTTTTTAGTTTCGAACAATATATCCCCCGACGACTTGACATAGGCGTAAGTAAGCCCCACAGCCGTATGTTTCGACGGAAGAAATTTATATCCCGCATGGAAATTTCCCGACCAGTAAACATTTTTTTTCTGATAGCCCCCACTGGTTATGCTCGTAGCTAAAAGGTCGGAGAAAATTTCGATTACAGCGCTTGTGCCTGCCAAACCGTAGCCTGCGAAAAGTTCATGCTTCGGTTCAACTTCCTGTGCATTTACCGTTACAATTAGTAAGGATGCAATTAATAAACTTAATAAACTCTTTTTCATATTAAATCTTCGTTAATCTATTAAAGTAGCAATTTTTTAGTAGCTTAAAAACCGGTTCCGTCCAACAATTTAATGTAGAGTTCGATTGCTTCGGCTATTTCTTCGGGAATAATATATTCGTTGGCGGTATGCGAACGGGCTGAATTTCCGGGACCCATTTTCACACTTGGGAAACGCATCAAAGCTTGGTCGGAAAGGGTCTGTGAGCCGAATATGTTACGCGACAATTCGAGTCCGCGTTTCACTATCGGATGATCGACCGGAGCGGCTGTTGAACTTAAACGGGTGGAACGGGCTTCCACTTCGCATTCGACGCTGTCCTTAATTATTTTCAACAGTTTGTCGTTTGAATAAAGTTCATTGCCGCGAACATCCACAACAAAACGGCATGTATCGGGAACAACATTATGTTGCGTTCCCGCGTTGATTTGCGTTACCGACATTTTTACGCCGCCCAGTAATTCCGATTTATCCGGGAAATCGTAATTGCGGAACCATTCTATAATGGGCATGGCTTCGTAAATAGCGTTTCGTCCTTCGTCGCGGGCGGCGTGTCCGGCAATGCCCCTGACCACGCAATCGAGAACCATCAAGCCTTTTTCGGCAACCGCCATATTCATC
>JAISXQ010000170.1 GCA_031270425.1 Prevotellaceae bacterium
ACGCCTATTCATTCCGGTTTTCCAAGCTGAAAAAACATATTTGCAACGAAGGCTCCGTGCAGGCATACATAAAAACCGGCGAATATCAGCAAATATTGCCGGTTGTCCGCCATCACGAAGACAGCAAAACACAGTGGACAAGCACCACCGATTACGAATACAAACCGGAGGAAATCACATTCTTCGTAACCAATTCGGATTTTGTCGACGAACGCCCGGAAACCATGTTGTTTCGAGTAGCGCTCATGTGGTAAAACCGTAGAAGCTTTTTCTTTGGCTGTTTCAGAACAAAATACCTTCGCCGCACGAATTGTATCGTGTGGTTACAAACTCACGCGAAAAGATTAGCGCAGTAGCAAAATTTTAATCAATCACTTACAATACACCTTTGTTGCCTGCTCGCAATAATTCCAAACAATTTTCTCATTTTCAATTTCTGATTCAAATTAACGGTTATTTTAAGCAATAATTTCTTCATCTCATATAATTTTTCAAAAAAACTCCGTTTAAGATAAGTATAAAAAAGTTTTCCGGTTTTATACAGAAAAAAATGATGTATCTTTGGCGTCGTTTTAGGGCATGATACATGTTTCTTTGTGTATTTTATTATATCGAATGTATAAAAAACTCCAAATAATATTTCTTCTATTGCCGGTTTCAGTTTCGGTTTTTTCGCAAGCCGGTTATGGAATTTATCAGTTTCTGGATCTTCCCGTTTCGTCGCGAATGGCGGCCTTAGGCGGATTCAACATCTCTTTGTACGACAACGACTTGAATTTCGCGTTTATGAATCCCGCCTTGCTGAGCGACGGCACAAGCCAGGTAATAGGAATAAATGCCGCCAATTACCTGGCAGACGTCCAATTCGGGACAGCGGTTTACGGACAGACTTTCGGTAAAAAAAACCACATGGCTTTCGGAGTCCAATATATCGATTATGGCAAATTCAAGGAAGTAACGGAATTGAACGAGCATTTGGGCGAATTTACAGCCAAAGATTTTGCTCTGAATATTATTTACGCCCGTCCGCTAACGGAACACCTTAGCGTCGGCGGAACCTTAAAACCCATTTATTCCGTTTTCGAAAGGTATTCAAGCTTTGGCATTGCCATAGATGCGGGCATGAATTACAACAATCCGGAGGCGTTGTTTTCTGCCGGACTGGTTTTCAGGAACATGGGACGCCAGTTGAAAGGCTATTATTCCGAAGAAGGCGAACAACACATCGAACCGCTTGCCTTCAATATAATGCTCGGCGCTACGCAAAAACTCCGTTATGCGCCTTTACGTTTTTCCTTCACGCTACACAACTTGCAACAATGGGATTTGAGCTATCAAACCTCTCGCGAGCCGACGCGATCGCTGATTACAAATGCCGAGAATGCGAGAAGCAATAAAATAGGATTTATCGACATGTTTTTCCGCCATTCCATTATCGGGGTGGAGTTTATTCCCGGAAAAAATTTTTACTTAGCCGCCGGTTACCACCACCGCCGACGTCAGGAAATGGCGATGGAGGGATTCAAAAGCATGGCGGGCTTTTCCTTCGGAGGCGGAATCAAACTGTATAAATTCCAAGTAGGCTTCGGGATGACGCAGTTCCAGACAGGCAACTATTCGTATCAATTTTCCATCAGCACATCGCTGAATGAATTCAGATTGTGAGCATGAAAAAAATAACAGTCGCCATCGACGGTTTTTCGTCCTGCGGAAAAAGCACGATGGCAAAAGAACTTGCCGGCGAAACCGGTTATATTTACGTGGATACCGGAGCCATGTACCGCGCCGTAGCTTTGTATTGCATCGGTAACGGATGGATTACCGCTACGGAAATGGACGCTGCACAAATCGAAAAACAGTTAGACGATATTTATATCACATTTAAAACAAACGCAGAAGGAAAAACGGAAACGTATCTGAACGGCGAAAACGTAGAAACGGCAATCCGCACGCTCGAAGTCGCCAACGGGGCGAGCCGCGTAAGTACCCTGGGCTTTGTCCGTCGCGAACTGGTGCGCCGGCAACAGGCAATGGGCGCGGATAAAGGCGTTGTAATGGATGGACGCGACATAGGCACGGTCGTATTTCCGGACGCGGAATTGAAGATATTTCTTACCGCATCGCCGGAAGTCCGCGCCCTGCGACGCTTAAAAGAACTTGAAGCGAAAGGCGAAAATGCAAATTACGACGAAGTATTGGCAAATGTAAAAGAACGCGACGACCGCGACCAGAACCGTGCCGAAAGTCCTTTGCGAAAAGCGGAAGACGCCGTTGTAATAGATAACTCCAACCTTACACGCGAAGAACAACGCGATTTGTTAAGAACATTATTCAACGAAAAAACGTTGTAAGGTAAGATTAATTTCAAGATTTCTCCCGATAGCTATCGGGATTCAAGATTTCAAGATTCAGGATTAATTTTGAAATTTTCCCCATGCTTACTATAGAAATAGACGAAAAATCGGGATTTTGCTTTGGAGTGGTAAAAGCCATTGCAAAGGCGGAAGAGGAATTGGCAAAAGGCGAAAAACTATACTGCCTGGGCGACATTGTGCATAACGGACAGGAAGTAAAACGCCTCGAAGCTTTGGGACTGATTACCATAGATCACGAACAGTTTGCCAGGCTCCACAACGTGAAAGTTCTCTTACGCGCCCACGGCGAGCCGCCAAGCACTTACGAAACCGCCCGAAAAAACAACATAACGCTTATCGACGCGTCGTGTCCGGTAGTGTTGCACTTGCAGTCGCGCATAAAAAAAGCTTTTGAAAGCAATCCCGAATCGCAAATCATCATATACGGAAAAAAAGGACACGCCGAAGTGAACGGATTAGTAGGACAAACCGGAGGAAAAGCCATTGTCGTCGAAAACGAAGAGGATATGAATAATTTGGATTTGTCTAAGGATACTTATCTTTTCTCTCAAACCACAAAATCGCTTGAAGGCTTCAAAAATCTGACCGAAAAAATATCCCGCAATTATCCCGCCGGAAAAAATTTTGAATCTTTCGACACTATTTGCCGGCAAGTATCGAATAGAATCCCCAATATTACTACCTTTGCGGAGAAAAACGATATTGTAATATTTGTAAGCGGTAAAAAAAGTTCAAACGGAAGGGAACTTTTTGAACATTGTAAGAAGATAAATACCGACACCTATTTTATTTCAAGTCCGGAGGAACTCCGCGACTTGAAAATCGACCCGACAAAGAAAACAGGCATTTGTGGAGCGACTTCCACACCCCGTTGGCTGATGGAAGCCGTCGCTGAAGAATTAGCCAAGAGCCAAGAGCCAAGAACCAAGAATCAAGACCAAGAACCAAAAACTAAGAACTAACTAAGAACTAAGACACGTAAGGAGGATGATTAAGCCCGGAATTGCAATACCTTGTTTACTCGTCAACTCGTTTACTTGTTTACTAATTTTAAATAGATGAAATACGAAATTAAATGTATCGGAATTTTGACCTCCGGCGGCGACGCTCCCGGAATGAATGCGGCTATCCGTTCGGTAACGCGGGCGGCAATTTTTAACGGCATCCGGGTAAAAGCCATTTACAGAGGTTACAAAGGATTGATATCGAACGAAATTGTGGAGTTTCAGACTCAAAATGTAAGCAATATTATCCAACAGGGCGGAACCATCCTGAAAACCGCCCGTTCCACCGAATTTCGCACAGCCGAAGGACGCAGAACAGCATACGAAAACATGCGTGCCAACGAAATAGACGCGTTGATCGTAATTGGCGGCGACGGCACATTTACCGGAGCACGTATTTTTGCACAAGAGTTCAACGTGCCTATTATCGGGCTTCCCGGTACAATTGATAACGATTTATACGGAACGGATTCCACAATCGGATACGATACGGCGTTGAACACCATTATTGACGCGGTGGATAAAATCCGCGACACGGCTTCGTCGCACGAACGCCTGTTTTTTATCGAAGTAATGGGACGCGACGCCGGATTTCTGGCGTTGAACAGCGCACTTGCTTCGGGCGCCGAAGCAGCCATTATCCCCGAACGCGAAACAAAGGTCGACCAATTGGAAGAACTGGTACGCAACGGATTCCGTAAATCGAAAAACAGCAGCATCGTTATTGTTGCCGAAAGCGAATTGACCGGAGGCGCTACCGGACTTGCCGAACGCATGCGCAGCGAACACCCCGAATACGATGTGCGCGTAACCATTTTGGGGCATATACAGCGGGGAGGTTCGCCTACGGCTTACGACCGGATTTTGGCAAGCCGTATGGGAGTTGCCGCCATCGACGCGCTTCTCGACGAACAGCGCAGCATTATGATAGGTATTGTGAACGACAAAATTGTTCATGTGCCGTTTACAAAAGCGATAAAAGACGACAAACCCGTTGATGAAAGTCTGGTAGGCGTACTTCAAATACTTTCGATTTAAAATATTTTCCCAAGCAGCTAAGCATCGATTCGCAAAAAATACCTATATATTGTGATTGCCGCAATAAAAAAAAGGCTGTTTCTTTGCATATCACTAAATAATTTTAGTTAGTTTGTATTAGTTAGTATCTTTAATTTCTGCTTGGTTCATGGTTTGGATGAATCCAAGCAGAAATTTTTTTAACGGCTGTTTAAGTAAAAACTGATTTTACACATAAAAAATATGCGGAACAGGAGTAAATTTACCGTAAACGACAAGATGAGCTACATCATCAACAACAACCACTCTTTATTATTGGTTATCAGTCGTTTCGATTTGTCGTTAGGATTTGGCGACAAGACAGTAAAAGAGGTTTGCGAGGCGAACGGCATAGACGCCGGTTCTTTTTTAGCTGTCGTTAATTTTTTATCGGAGGAGAAACACGATCCTTCCAATACCTACGAATGGGTGGAATTAGGTTCGATAATCCGTTACCTGAAAAATGCCCACAGTTATTTTCTGGATTATAAATTGCCTTCCATCCGCAGCAAGTTGCTGCAAGTGGTCGATTCGTCGCCGGAAAACAACACGCCTTTCCGCGAAATATTCCTGAAATTTTTCGACGATTATTATACCGAAGTAAGGAAACACATGGATTATGAGAACAATACGGTTTTTCCCTATGCCGTTCAACTATTCAACGGAAAACGGAACCCCGAATACAGCATCTCCATTTTCGAACAGAAACACGATCAGATAGATTTAAAAATGATTGAGCTTAAAAATATTCTTTTAAAATATTATCCCTCAAAAGGAAGCGATCATTTACTGACCGAAGTTTTGTTCGACATCTATGCCTGCGAAAAAGATTTAGCGTCGCATAACAACGTTGAAGATCTGCTGTTCGTACCTGCCGTTAAAACGTTAGAACAAAAAATAACACAAGCGACTTTATGAGCGAACACGAATCCATCAAAATAGTCGTTACGGAATCTTCAGCCATTATTCGCAGCGGCTTGATTTCCGTATTGAAACGGATGCCCAAAGTCAAGGTCTTCCCTGTCGAAAATGCTTCGCTTGACTCTGTTTCCCATTATTTAAGCCTGCACAGTCCCGATATTTTTATCGTAAATCCGACTTACTGGGGATGTCTGGACTTAAATAAACTCAAAGAAGAACACGACCTGCCCAAACTGCGCTGTGTAGCTTTGCTCTATTCGCCGGTTGACGAGCTGATATTGAAGCAATACGATGAGGTTATCAATATTTTCGACAGCCAGGAGCAAATCGGGGATAAAGTGGAACGACTCGCGAAAATAGCGATTGCCGGAGAGCGGCAGGAAACCGATATTTTAAGCGTCCGGGAAAAAGAAATCATCAGCTGTGTGGTGAAAGGGCTTACCAACAAGGAAATAGCAAACACGCTCTTCCTCTCGACGCATACCGTCATTACCCACCGGCGTAATATTGCCCGAAAACTCGAAATCCACAGTACGGCGGGACTTACCGTTTACGCTATTGCAAACAAACTTATTGAAATAGAGGATATTAAGAAAAAGTGAATTGTGATTATCCGTAAAGCGACCCAAATACCCTCGCGTGGACTTGTGTCTGTTGCCTGCGGATTAGTATGTTTGTTTTGTTTGGACATATAGAACACAATAGAAGCACATAGAACACTGTCCCGCGCCCCCTCCCTGATTTTCTAAAATTCTCTTGTCTTTCTCCTTATAAAAACATACCATGCTTATGGTACAAAAATACCATTTCGAGGGTATTTTCCATTATATACAAGCGCCGTAATTTTGTATCATAAGCATTTTTTATCAAAAAGCAAACGTTAACAGAAGCCGACAAATAGAATTCAACAAAAAACATTTTTGCAATAAACAGATTGTTGATTACCTTTTTTTATTACTTTTGCAACAAACTCGTAAACAAACACTAAAATATGACGGCTATTTTTAAATCGAAACCGGTTGTTTCCGGTTGGATGTACATAGCATTATGTTTTTTACCGTCTTCGCTTTATTCGCAAAAAAGCGAACAGGATGAAAAAACGGTCGACGTTTACCTCGAAAAAGCATCCGAATACAGCAGTTTAAAAGTATCCGATTCCTGTCTCTTTTACCTCAACAAAGCGTTGGAAATTGCCGAAGAAAAATCATCGAAAGATGAGTTGTTTAAAGTTTACATGCAGTATTCAAAGTATTTATACAATAACGGAAATTATTCAATTGCATTGGAATATACCTACAAAGCCTTAAATACATTGGATCAGGAAGCTATTCATTACCAGGACGCCGTACCCTCCCTGCTTCAAAAAAGATATTTTACTATACACAGTGAAATCGGATTGAATTATTTAAGCATGGACCATACAAAAGAAGGATTGAAGCATTTTGAAACAGGATTGGGTATTCTTAATTCATTAGAAGGGGAAGATACTGACTTTGTAAAAGAACGCAGACACAGATTATATACAAATATCGGCTCCGCCTATCTGATGGAAAATGATTTGGACAGTGCGTCCGTTTATTATTCAAAAGCATTGGAAAGCCTTGACAAAGAGAAGAACCTGAAAGAATTATCCGTAATTTACAATAATCTGGGCATTATATGCAAAGAAAAAAAAGAATACCGGCAAGCTAACGATTATTACCAAAAATCCTTAAAAATCCGTAGCCAATTGAAAGATACGCTTGGTTTGGCGCAAGTTTACAATAATACCGGCAACGTGTATTACTTTCAAAGGAACTACGCAAAAGCCATCCCTGTTTTGCAAAAGGCGTTGTGGTTAAGCAAGCAATCCGGCGGGGGCATAAAATCGGAAATGCTGGCGGCGCAATTCCTTTCCAATTGTTACGAACAAACGCGGGATTACAAAAGCGCATTTGAAATGCAAAAGCTGTCCCAACAACTGAACGACAGCCTTATGGGTACGGAGCGCATACGTATTGCTACGCAACTGGGACTGGAATATCAATACAAAAAACAGCTTAAAGACCAAGAACTCGAACAACAGCTAAAATTAAAAGAAAAGGAAAAAAGTATTTTATTTGCCATAATCCTTAT
>JAISXQ010000209.1 GCA_031270425.1 Prevotellaceae bacterium
TCTCTTGTCCCCCTTTAGGGGTTAGGGGTTGTTTAGAGGTTGTTTAGGTCTCTATATATAACTATGTATGCCCCCAAGCAGATAAGTAACGCCGAAAAAGGTCATGGCTACGGCAAGAAAAGCCAAAGCGCAATAAAGGTGGAAGTTTTTGGGATTTTGGAACAGCGTCATATTCTTTTTATGCATCGGCAGCGAATAAACCAGCATCGTAACCAGCGCCCAGGTTTCCTTGGCGTCCCAGCCCCAGTAGCGTCCCCATGAGATATTCGCCCATACGGCGCCGATAAATATCCCTGCCGTAAGCAGGAACAAAGCCGGATACAGCAATTTACCGTTGAGACGATAGAAACGTTCGCTCTGCTTCTTCGAGCACAAGCCCACAATACTTGTAACAGCAATGAACAGCAGCAGCGCGTAAGCCGTCATAATAACCGAAACGTGCGTTGCCAGCATGGGTGTGCGCAGTATGGGCGTCATCGGGTTGATTTGCGAGATATACAGCCACAGCAATGCCGACGCGGAAAAGGAAGCCAGCGTTCCTTTCCATCCGATGCGCAGGAACAACAGCCACAGCATGGCGGCAGCCAAAAGCAAGTAGCCCGCGTAAGTAATGCCTACGCCCCAGGGATCGTGGCTGACCATAAAGGTCGCTCCCATTTCGTCGCTGTCGTAATCCATCTGATAAATGCGGTAGCCGTCCTTTTTAAGGATTTTATTCATCGAAACCTGATAAATCTCCCCGTCAATCTTTACAAAACTGCGGTAGTCGGCAGGCTGCTTTGTCCCTTCGTGATACACAATATCGAAGTACAGCATTTTCACGTCGAAAGGCATCGTTACCCGCCGCGAATTATCTTCCGAAACATAATAATTATGTATCTCGTTTTGGCGTATGTGCATCATGCCCCGTTCGCCCCACAGGTAGGTAACGAAAGCGCCCAGCAGGATAACGGCAAAGGACAGGTGCAATAGAAACGAAGGCAGTTTGAGGTAACGTTTTTGCTGTATAATATAAACCATCATCGACAGCGCAACCGCAGCCCAAAGAACAACAAACCACCACGCGCCGTAAATCCATTCGGCGGCTTTTTCCGTACCGTACAGTTTTTCTACAATGGTGGCAAGGCTAAGCGTTACTATCAAAACAATTAAAAGTCCGAAAGATACAATTTTAAAAAATTGCTTCATACCTCTTTTATTTATTAAAATACATAGAAAACAATAGATTGAACAAAACCGCAAAGAAAACAAGAAGCGCAGAGAATAAGAAATAAACCACAATAGGCACAATAGGACACAATAGATTTGCTAATTTGCTAATCTGCTAATCTGCTAATTAATTTGTGCCTATTGTGGTTAAATTGAAATTGTCTTAAATCGATTCGAGGAATTTCACAAGCGCGTCGCGGTCTTCTTTCGACAGGTTGCGGAATTTTTCGACCGACTGGCGTGCGTCGCTTTCCGCGTCGCCGTGCCACATAATGGCTTCGGTGTAGTTGCGGGCGCGCATGTCGTGCAGGTGGTCGCTGGCTCCGGTACACATCTGCGACAGTCCGCGTCCCCAAAGCGGCGTGGTGCGACACCATCCGGTGCGGATGTCGTTTTTCATGTGCAGTTTGTGCTGCAATATGTCGGTGTAGGGCCATATTTTTTGATTCGGATAGCGGGGCAACTTGCCGGCAAGCAGGGTGTCGCCGGTGTATTCGTCCGGTCCGGTTGTCCACGACGGACGGGGGCAACTGGTGCAACCGATGCTGTAAAAGGCTTTTTGCCCTTTTTGTACCGTCGCGTCGTCCAAATTACGAGCGGCAGGGACAGCCAGTCCGCGGTGCCAAATCATAAAATCGACGTATTCTTGCTTGGATAGTTCGGGTTCTATATTTTTATCCAACAGCATATCCCTTATTTCCTGTTCCGTTTTTCCAAGAGCCTTTTGTACATCGCTGTTCTTAGCCATTGCGTTTACATAAGCGTCGGTAATATAATTGTAGGTACGCCCCGGACGTATTACGTTAGTGATATTCCAAATGGCATTGGCTCCCGGTCCGTTTTGTATCGTGGAACGCGACAATCCGTAGGTAAACTTGCGCAAGCGTTTTGAACCGTCGTTTTCGGTAATCAATTTTGTTTCGTCCGTATAAAAAGCATCATTCAACTTATCGGCGCGGTAATCCAATGCTTTCTGGCGGTTGTATTCGGCAATGATGGAATCGTCGGGAATAGCGTCGAGCAAGCCTGTTCCGTAAATACCGATGGTAGCTTCGAGGCGCACGGTATAATTCACCGGCTTCGGGTCGGTGTTGATTTTTGCCGGATCGATGCTTACTTCGGGATAAATCAGGCTGTAAGCTTCTCCATCAGGAAATTTATTTCCCCATTCGTCGGCGTATTCTTTCCATTCGATGCTGATTCCTTCTTCTTCGATGGGAGGAAGGAAGGGCGCAATGGCTTTTGTCTGGGGCATTCCGGTAAGTTCGGGCACATAAGCGTGCGTGTCTTTATCTATCACGACCAAGAGGTAGCTGTTGCCGTAATCGTTGGCGCGGTATCTGTCCATACGCTTGCCGTGTCCGTAGCCCGGGTGGCAGGACAAGCAGGAACTCCGCACAAATACAGGACCTAAACCGCGGCGCACGCCGGTGGTATTGGAATTAAATTCTTTTTCGAAATAAGCTTCTCCATACAGAAAGCGCGTTCCCATGCCGACTTCTTCTACCGCCGGAGTGGGCTGTTCGTAAGCCGAGTTGGAAAAATCGTCGAGCGTTGGAACTTTAACATCTGGATTGGCAGGAAAAAAAGTTCCCAGTTTACCTCCGGTGTAATACTCTTCGGAGAGCGTAATTTGATTGTCGTCGCCGCCTTCGTTTCCGTTGCAGGAAAACAGCGCAAATAATACGGGAAGAAAAAAAATAAGATGTCGTTTCGTCATAAGTTCTTAAATATTAGTTAGTTGTTAGTTGTCAGTTTGTTCAAATTCAGAAAGAGGACGCCTTAAAACAAAGGAAATCCTCTTCCGAATATATAAGTAAGGAGTTTTATTCCTTAAATTATTGTTCCAATATGATAGCGTTTGCGGCTTCCAAAGCTTCCACCAAATCAGTACCGATAATTCGAACTGCGTCGTCAGCTTTTTGTGTATTGTAATTCGTTTTGAAAGGAGGCTGTATGGCGGCAATAGCGGCATACGAAGCTGTGATAGCATCCTTAACAGTTTGGTCAACGCTTGCATCTACGCTTTTTATATAGTTACTCAGCGATTTGGATGCGTCTCTCGAAGCTGCGGGACCTCCCAGATACGCATTTTCGATACTTACAATATTGTCGTGGAAGTCTTTCAACGAATTGTGGCTATAAGGCGATTCGATATGATCGGCATTGTAATTTTCTTTGTCTCCTTCATTTGCCGCAGTACCTATTTTAATATTACCTACTTCGTCGGCAATGGTAATGGCGCCATCCATTATTTGAGCCGCCGCAGCCGTTACGCTCGGATACGTACTACCCAACTGACCGGCTTTCAGCATATTTTCGCCATAAGACAAGGAACTGTTGGAAGCTGTAACGGGCAATTCCAATTCTTCCATTAATTCTTTTTTATCGGCAGTTACCTTGTCTTCGCCCGCCCAAGAAACTTCGAGTTGAATGCAGCGGTTGCGCAAATCCTCGGCAACGGCTATCGCGTAAATCAATTCGGAATCTTTTATTGACGTTATTTCTGTTAGCGATTTTGCTTCGCCATTGGCAAACAATACATATTCTATTCCGTGAAATCCAATCAAAGAACTGCCTAAATTGGCGTCAACCCAAGCAGCGCCTTCTTCTTCCATTCCGTCCAAGAAGCCTTGATTTGAAACTGTTGAAGCTAATCTGTTTTCGTCGAGGGGCCAAGTGTCGATGTGCGGGTCGATACCGAAATCGGCAACCGCTCCGAACAGGAAGGCTTCGCTTTGTTCCCAATGTACGCGGGTTTCTTTCCATGCGCTGGTCGCCGCGTTGATGTTCGCCTCTGTTACAGAAGCTCTTAATGCTTCTAATGCCTCAACCAATTCGATAGTAGCGTCGGCTAAATTTTTATAGGTGGGGATAACAGTTTTATTTACATACTGTTCCACAACCGGAGTCAATGCCAGGTCTTTATCATTATCATCTACCTCATTGCCATTATCGCAGGCAACAAAAGTTATTGCAGGCAAAGCTGCTACCACAAGAAATTTAAAAAACTTTTTCATATTTACGTTATTTATTTGAATGAATAAAATTAGAGAATTTATTTCGTGAAAAATCCGGCGTAAGCTACTCCTATATTAATCGAGTTCTCGTTTATAAAAGGAGCATTCATTTTGCTGTGCGAGTATTCCGCTTTTATTACCACATCGCGTAAAGGGAAGTAATTAACGCCGCCGACAATCATTTGCCGTTCAGCCCATCCTTTTGGCAAAATGTTTTGCGGCGTTTTATACATCGAATCGTATAATTCGTAACGACCGAAAAGATACAGTTTTTGTTTCGTTGCTTTTAGCTTCGACAGTTGAGAAAAAATATCGTAACCGGCTTCTATTCCCGTAGCTATGGCATTGGATGCAACATCCGAACGAGGCGAAGCCGACTGATTGGGCAGGTTTTTATTATACGTAGAAATTTTATCGGCGTCGCTCAAATATCCGTAATCGACATATCCTCTGGCGACGATATTGTGCGCTTTGTACTCAAAATCGAAGTTTCCGATAACGACTTGCCCTTTTGTGTCCTTATATTTTTCCGAAGA
>JAISXQ010000280.1 GCA_031270425.1 Prevotellaceae bacterium
AAGGTAGGAAAATTTCAGGCAAAGCCAAAAAAGAACATAACTAAGTAAGTGAGCCGCGAATAAGGAAAAAAATCAGGGTTGGGAAATTACGCCCCGTTGGGGCTTGGGGTGTTGGTGGATAACGCTCGTAGCACAAGGCGTTGCCCTGCGCTAATGATTTATAATTCAATCGCAAAGAACACAAAGAAACACAACGTTTTCTGCTCCACTTCGTGAGGATGCGAGGGGGAGCATTACCTTTTTATCCCTTATTTACGGATTATTTTATGAATAGATTCTCCTTCGGAGGTTTTCAACTTAATAAAGTACAGTCCGCAAGGGAAATGGGATAAATCCGTTTCACTTACATTCCTTTCTGTTTTTAGCAAAGCGCCTTGCAGGTTATAAACAGCAACATTGCTTCCCGCCGGATCGATAAATACTTTCCCGCCGGTAATGCTTGGATAAACCGATGTGTGTTTAGGCGCAGCCGTGTTTCCGTCCGAATTAGGTACGTTTACCTTCCTGTCCGTATAAATGCGCAGTTCTCCCGCCGGCATGGAGAAAGTCATGTTTACGTCTGTTACATTCAGTTCATTGCCGGTAATTAGTTCGTACCATATTCCTGTTTTTGGGAAATTCGGATAAGCCGTAATACTGTTGTCTGCATTGAAATTTCCAAGAACAAGCATATTCAAATCCGTATGCGCAAGTCCGATTCTTCTTCCGTTAGCCCAGTCGTTATAAGCAATATGTAACGACCATTCTCCGTTAATAAATGCCGAGGGGAATTGCTTACGCAGGTTTATGGCGGCAGCCGAGGCAAAATAAGCCTCCCTGCGATGTTCCAGGTTTATCCAGCCTAACGCCGTCGGTTTTTCATTTGTACGTCCGCCGTTATAGTCAATGGAATAATCGTAGCCCAACTCGCCGAATTGCCAAATCATTTTAGGACCCGGCGTTAAGGTTGCAAAAGCGATATTCAGCGGAACGCGCTTGATGCGTACGACGGAGTCGCTTGCGATAGTTCCGGCGCCCCACATTTTTGCTTTGTAAAAATTCCGTTCTTCGTCGTGGCTTTCGGCAAATCCTACCCAGCGGCGCGGAGTAGCGTTCATCCCGCCGAAATCGCTGTCGCTTTGATAACCCATTGCCGCTTGCGAGAAGGCGTTATTCACATTGCGCCACAAGTATATGCCTTTGTTGGCAAGTTCCAATTCCTCGCTATGGACGCAGAAGTGTTCGAGGATAAACATAACGTCGCTTTTCGCCGCTTTTGCCGCGTTGTAGTAGTCCGTAAGTATGTCGATGCGCGACTGGTCGTAGTTGGAAGCGGTCGATTCGGAGCTGCTTTTTTGCGTAAAGCCCTTCGTCAAATCGAGGCGGTAGCCGTCTATGTTGTATTCTTCAATCCAATACCGTAACACACGTTTAAAATAGTCGCGCGTTCCGCTAAATTCGTGGTTGAAATCGTGAAAAACGCTGTAAGGATGCGGCGCGTCCACATTGAACCATGGATTGTTGGAAGCGGTTTTATTCGTTGCGCTGTTCCAATACAGCGCAGCAAAAGGATGCTGTCCTGTGGCATGGTTGAATACCACGTCCAAAATCACCGCCATACCGCGTTTATGACATTCGTCGATAAATTTTTTGTAGGTTTCGGGACTGCCGTAGGCTTTATCCGGCGCAAAAAAATGGTTCGGATTATAGCCCCAGCTGTTATTTCCGTCAAATTCCTGTACCGGCATCAACTCTATGGCTGTTACGCCCAATGTTTTCAGGTAATTCAAGCGTGCAATCGCCGCATCCAAGGATTTTTCGGCGGTAAAATCGCGCAACAGCAATTCGTAAATTACCATGTTCTCGCGCGGAGGCATGGCAAAGTTCGGAATTTCCCAACTATACGCCGGTTTTGCGGTTTGAAAAGTAGCGACCAATCCGGTTGTTTTTGAAGGGTAAGCCGGAAGGTTCGGGTAAATCTCGCTCGAAATCCAGCTGTCGTTCGAGCCGTCGAGCGTCAACTCCGTATAAGCGTCGCTTACGCGCAAGCTTTCATCAACCAAGTACTGGAATTTGTAACATTTGCCGGGCGCGACATCCGTAAGGGTGTACCACCAATAATCGCCGTCCTTTTTCAGTTGGTATTTGTTTAGCTGCGTCCAGTCGCTGAAATCGCCAACGAGGTTGACGCGCGATTTGCCCGGAGCATACATAACAAATGTTACGGTGGAATTATCGACATAATTAATGCCGTCCTTTGCGTTTGCCGGACGGGCGGCTGTTTCCACCGCTTTGGGTACGCAAACATAGAGTGTATCGTAAACGCTTGCACCCGAAAGGCTTGCTTCGGCTACCATCATATAATCATTAGCCGAGGGAAAACTCTGTGTGTGGGACAAGGTAACGCTCGCGCTTTCGGTTTTTACGTTCGCGCCGTTAACCGACAGTTTCAAATCGGCAGCCTGCGACGCTGTAACGGTAAAACTGACGCTTCCTCCCGCCGTTGTAGTTTGATTGCTTGCGGGCGCAGTGAAGGATACGTTTAAACCGGCTTCGTACACATCGATAAAAATATCGCCTTCCGATGCGGTTTTTCCGGTTTTAGCGCCGTCGGCATTACGGAAAACGAGCGCGATTTTTTGTACTTTATCGCTTGCGGCTACGCCAAAATAAGCCTGGACGCCTCCGGTAATCACCAGTTTATGCTTGTTGTTGCCCAAGGCTGTCAATTTGTTTTTCGCCGTATTTGCCTCGTTGGCGTTTGTGCCATCGGGCCAGGGAGTTATCACGTATTTCCAGTCGGAGCCGCTGGCGCTTTTATCGGTTATCACTCCTGCGTGGGCGTACACATCGCCTGTCAAATCTTTGAGACCGGCAGATCCCTGCGTAGCGTCGTAGATAATTTCGATATTTCCGGCGTAGTCTTGCGTGATAAAAGCGGGATTGGAAGTTACGATTTGGGCATAACCCGACAGCGTAAACAACAGAACGGACAATGTAAAAATAATTTGTTTCATGGCGTTTTAAAATAAGTAAACAAGCTGAGACAGGTAAACGAGGCGTCGCGATTACGGATTTACCGGTTGTTAATCATCTTCCTTACCTGTCTTTTGTCCTGTTTTGTTTTTTTTTGAATGTAAACACAATAGTATCCGGCAAATCTACCGATTAACTATTAGTTATCCGTAAGAAAGATGAAACAAAATGCGGTTTGACAAGCGCAAACGTTTGCATTACCGGCGTTAAGAATTGGCTTGCCGGTTAACGTCCGAATTTAGTCCCAATCGGGGCTACACATTAATCTAAGGCGTTATTTTCTTACTTTCCGCTTCTTGCTTCCCAATGCAAACGATTGAAACGGAAAATCGTTATTTTTAACGCATATCATGATTTTTAAAGAAATGGAATACGATATTTTTGTAACATAAATCTCTTAGTACATGATAAAAAATACAAAAACCACAATAGGCACAATAGGACACAATAGATTTGTTTCAGTTTATAGTTTATAGTTTATAGTTGAGTTTACAGTTTATAGTTGGGTTTATAGTTACAATCACATTTTTTTGTTTAGAAAAGACCACATAGCCGTCCATATTTTCGATATGAACTAAAAAGATAAAAATGCTATTGTTAAGTTAACTATGTTGTAGCTGAATTATTTTTCAATTGCTTGATATGTAACAGACAAAGACTATAAACTATAAACTGTAAACTATGTGTCAGGTTTTTATTTGTTTTTTGTCATGTACTTAGCATAAATCTATAACTCTATCTGTTTAATGAAAAATACAATTTTTACCCTGAAAAGACTGCTGGTCATGTCGTTATTTCTGACGCTTCATCTTGTTGTCCGGTCGGCTGTGGAAACGAAATACCCTGTTTATAAACCCTCAAAAAGGTCTTTTATCGAATATTCCGAAACTTCGTATTACAGTTATCAGGCAGATTATTCTTTTGTGGATTATACCGAACGTAAACCCTTTGAAGAATATTTTGCGGAAACTCCGTTGCAATTTGCGACCTTTGGATCCGCCCCTCCCTTCCCTGAGGATCCGGGAAATCTGCCGGCAGGGGAAGGGATGGAAATTTTAATTGTTTTTACGGTTGTTTTTATTACATTGAAATACCGTGCGGTAAAAAAACAGATAGAAAAAATCTAATTTATGTATAACCAATAAACACACATTGCTTTATGAAAATTAAAATTACTTGTTTGATGCTTGTTTTAGCATCCGTACTTTCTGTTAAAGTATTTGCAGGCTGGGGATTCTGGGGGGATGACCGCAGTTATATCGTTATTGGTGGAACTACACATGTGGTATATTATAGCGGCGATCAATTCAGCGTCAAAAATTTGGGTACTGACGTTACCGGCGCGTTAACCCTGTCGGCTTATGATGCTAAAACATGGAAAAACGGAAACGGCGATGTTACCGGTATAACTTTTTACTATTGTGTTTACACAACGCCGCCGCCTGCTTTTACATCGATTACCGGTGGTTTTATGGAAGACTGGGGAAATGGTAATCAAAAATGGGGATTTTCAGGAAAGAGTATCAACCTGAATCCGGGTATCCCCGGCAATTACACTTTTGAGTTTTATGCTGAACTTCGTGGTAAAGAGGGTAGCACAGGAGGATCAAATTACGATAACGGTAATGGTACTAATTATAAGGGAACTTTTACCGTCCGCCCGAATGCGCCCTCCAACATCCGCTTAACGTATATTTCGAGTACGAAAGCTGTTGTGGCTTGGGATGCTGTTTCCGGAGCCGACGAATACAGGGTTAGATCGGAAGAGCGTC
>JAISXQ010000236.1 GCA_031270425.1 Prevotellaceae bacterium
TGAACACACGCTCGATGTAAGCGCGCAATACGTCCGTCAATTCGGTATGATACTCTTTTATGCGTCCCTGCTGCCACAGTTTTTCATCCTTTATCTTGTCCAAAGCGGCAAGCGCGACCAGATGAGGAGGCAAGCTTTCTTTTGTTTCCAACATTGCGGGCAGTATGGGTTTCTTCAACACGAACTTCCTGATAAGGAAATACGCCAGTACGAGAACGGCAATAATCAGTAAAATAAGCAACAGCAGTTTGATAAACCATTTCCAATCGAACTTCGGATTGTAGATAGGTTTTATGTCGGCTATAACGTTCGATGCGGAGTCGATTTGAAAAGGCTGTATGACCTTTAACGACAAGGGATTCGACCACACGGTATCATCGCCGGCAACAAAAGGGAAGGAAGGGACGTAATACAGCGAATCTTCAAAAGCCGTAACGGTATAATGTTGCGTTACCAGCAAATAACCGTCTTTCGATTTTACGCTGTCCATGTGTAGGCCTACCACTTCCAAGCCTCCGGGTATCGTATCGAAGAACAAGGGAAGGCTTACCGTTTGTTCGGGCGACTGGCTTATCTCGAACGACAAATTCGACTGGTCGCCTATCCACAGGACGGTAGAATCGAGCTGCGCCCTTACCGTTATTTTCTGCGCCTGTAATTGTAAGCCCGGGCAGAAAATCAGAACGGCAGATAAAAGATTCAATCGTAGAAAATAGTTCATATTCCAATGTTTCAAGATTTTCAATCGTCTTAAAATCAGGCTCTCATCTTAAACAAGCGCATCAAGGCGCGTACATAATCTTCGGATGTTGTCATTGACACCGAATCCACTCCCGAATAGGTAAAAGACTTCTGCAACGCGAGTTGTGTTTCGCCCCAATTGTTTTTGTATGCCGTGCGCAGGCGTTTGTCCGAAGTATCTATCCATATCCGTTCGCCGCTTTCGGCGTCTTTCAGTTTTATCAAGCCCACGTCGGGCAATTCCGCTTCACGAAGATCGTAAACTTGCAATGCGGCTATATCATGTTTCCGGTTGGCGATTTTCAGGTCGCGCTCAAAATCCGTATCCATAAAGTCGGATATGATAAAGGCGGTCGAACGTTTCTTTATCACGTTGGTAAAATACTGCAATACGCCCGCAATATCCGTTTTATTGCTATGCGGCTCGAAATCAATCAGTTCGCGGATAATATGCAACACGTGTTTCCGTCCTTTCTGGGGCGGGATGAATTTTTCTATCTTATCGGAAAAGAAGATAACGCCTATTTTGTCGTTGTTATGGATGGTCGAAAACGCCAGCACGGCGGCAATTTCGGTGAAAATATCCTTTTTCGTCTGCTGTACCGTACCGAAATCGCGGCTGCCCGACACATCAATCAACAGCATAACGGTCATTTCGCGCTCTTCTTCAAAAATCTTGATATAAGGATGCCCGAAACGCGCTGTTACGTTCCAGTCGATCGTGCGAATATCGTCGCCGTACTGGTACTCGCGGACTTCCGAAAAAGTCATGCCGCGTCCCTTGAAAGCGGTATGGTATTCGCCGGCAAATATATTCTGCGACAATCCCCGCGTTTTGATTTCAATCTTGCGTACTTTTTTCAGTAATTCACTTGTTTCCATGCCGAAAAAATTTTGAAATCTTGAAATTTTTGAATCTTGAAATTATCAAGGAACTTCAATCGTATTCAGTATTTCGGTAATGATTTCTTCCGAGGTTATGTTGTTGGCTTCGGCTTCGTAGCTCAATCCGATGCGGTGGCGCAGCACGTCGTAGCAAACAGCCCTCACATCTTCGGGAATAACGTATCCGCGGCGTTTGATAAAGGCGTAGGCGCGGGCAGCCAGAGCCATATTGATGGAGGCGCGGGGCGAGGCGCCGAAGGAAATCATTTCTTTCAGGTTGCCCAGTCCGTAGTCCTGCGGGAAGCGGGTGGCGAATACAATATCCACAATGTAGCGTTCGATTTTTTCGTCGATATACACTTCGCGGACTACTTCTCGCGCCTTGATAATATCCGCCGGAGTCAGTACGGGCAGCGTTTTGCGATCTCCCTTATGTATGTTTTGGCGGATAATCAGTTTTTCCTCGTCTTTGCGCGGGTAGTTGATAACCACTTTCAGCATAAAACGGTCGACCTGAGCTTCGGGAAGCGGATAGGTGCCTTCCTGTTCTATCGGGTTTTGCGTAGCCATAACGAGGAAAGGCTCTTCCAGCTTGTAGGTTTTTTCGCCGATGGTAACCTGGCGTTCCTGCATGGCTTCGAGCAGGGCGCTCTGTACCTTTGCCGGAGCGCGGTTTATTTCGTCCGCCAGCACCAGATTCGCGAAGATAGGTCCTTTCT
The DNA here is from genome assembly GCA_031270425.1 of Prevotellaceae bacterium. Lineage (GTDB taxonomy): Bacteria > Bacteroidota > Bacteroidia > Bacteroidales > Paludibacteraceae > H1. The sequence goes on from JAISXQ010000236.1 coordinate 2,346, forward strand.
TGATGCTGAACTTTTCTTCTTTCTGGCTGTATATCATTGTTCCTACAACATCGGCGGGAAGCAGGTCGGGGGTGAACTGTATCCGGCTGAAATCGGCTTTTATCAATTCGGCAAGGGTTTTAATAGCCAGTGTTTTTGCCAAACCCGGAACTCCTTCGAGCAGGATATGCCCATCCGAAAGCAAGCCTATTAATAAGGATTCGACCAAATGTTTCTGACCGACAATAGTAGTATCCATCCCCATTGTCAGCGCATCTACAAACGAACTTTGTTTTTCTATGCGTTCATTAAGTTCTCTAATATCAACAGTTTGAACCATAATGCTATGTATTTATCGATTTTTTTTTTTCGGGTAGCAAATATACGCCTATTTTAAATGGATAAATCTTTGGTTTAATATCTATTAACCTGAATTTAGATTATTAAGGAGAGGTTTTTTTAAGGCTTCGATTTGAGATGTTGTAAGTAAAAAAACTGCGGCTGTCTCAAAAGGAATTTATCCACGAATTACACGAATTTACACGAAATTTATTTTAATGTAAATCAAACACATATGTTTTTTTAGCATTGTCTTTTTCGTGTAAATTGGCTACGCCGAACGTTGTTTCGTGGACTTTTGGGACAGCCCCCAGATAAAAAACTGCCGGATTATAAATCCGGCAGGATGGGTAGCCCTTTTCCCCATTTTCATAATTTTGGGGTTTTAATCGTCTATTTTAATCAACTTCCCTTTTTTGCTGAATTTAAGGTCGAGTCCGTTTAGGAGTTCAACGTCGTATCCCCAATATTCGCGCTCTATTTTTTCTATCCATGTATCGGGAAAAAAATCTTTTACATGCGATAAAATTTCTTCCGGAACAACCGAATCGGGCAGTTTGTTTTTATTGCCGTCGATTTCGAGCCATTCGCCTTTTTTGTTGAATTTGATTTCCACGCCACCGGACAACACGGCTTCGTATTCGGTAACTGCGACATTTTCCTTATCAATCAGGATATACGAGATTTGCTCTTTCGCGAAGTGTTTGTTCACGAATTCGCGGGCTGCCGCCGGAAGTTTACTCAGGTCTTTTGTATAAAAATCTTTCGCGCCGACAAACTGAAAAACCATTAGCGGCAGGCATAACATTACAATACTCTTTTTCATAAATCTGTTCTTTTTTAATTGGTTACTATAATTATTTTATTCAATCGTCGATGTCATCCGCGTACTGAAATTTTTTTACACTAATTTAATTTTTAAGCAAATTTCGGGTAAAATTTCGGAAAGATTTGGGAAAAAACAAAGAAAACCGGTTATTTAGCGAATTTTAACGTAAAGATATGTACTTTATCGTAGCGGTAATTCAGTTGGAAACGGTAATTATCGCAAATGGACTTGGCAATGGCTAAGCCCAAACCGGTAGATTCGTTGTTTTTGCTGTCGATGCTTCGATAAAAACGGTTGAATATCAGGGACGCATCCAATGCCTTTCCGCCTGTATTTTTGACGCTTAAAACGCCGGCGCTTAACGCGATTTCGATGTTGCCCCGCGTTATATTATGCACAAAGGCGTTTTTCAACAGATTCCCGACAAGGATTTGTGCTAAGGATTCGTTCATCGGCACGACACAGTCGCTTTCTTCCTTTATGGAAACAGTGATGTTCTTTTCTTCGAAAATATCGGATAAGTCGCTGGTATTTTCTTTTACCAAAGCAGTTATATTTACATCTTTTGTTTCAAAAAACTGTTTGTTTTCGATGCGGGCTTGCAGCAAAAGCGATTTGTTCAGCTTTACTGCGCGGTTGAGGCTGCGGTATATTTCGTCTATTTCGAGCAACTGTTCCTCGCTCAAATTTTCTTTTGCAGCCAGCAATTCCAGTTTCGTCAACGAAATGGACAGGGGTGTTTGCAGCTCGTGCGCCGCGTTTTCTATAAATTGTTTTTGAGATTCATAAACTTTCGCGTTGCGGCGGCTCATTTCCAAAGCCGCCTCGCCAAGTTCCTTAAATTCACTGATTCGCGTATTGTTATCCAAAGGCGGTATCGGTTTTCCG
>JAISXQ010000244.1 GCA_031270425.1 Prevotellaceae bacterium
AAAAAAACATCCTGACAAAGTCGTCAAACATACAGCAAACCGTATTTTTGATTATACGCTTACTGCTGGCGATTGTGTTTATCTTTTCCGGTTTTGTAAAAGCAATCGATCCGCTTGGAAATTCCTATAAAATAGACGATTACTTGACGGCATTCGGTGGCATTTGGGAAGTATTCAAACCACTTTCCATTGTGTTTGCCGTGGCGCTTTCCACTTTCGAACTGGTTGCCGGACTGAGTCTTTTGTTCCGTACGCACATCAAAATAACATCGCTGCTGGCTTTTTTATTTATGTGCATAATGACTCCATTTAGCTTATACATCGCCATAACCAATCCTGTAAGCGACTGCGGATGTTTCGGCGAAGCATTGGTAATCAGCAACCAAGCCACTTTTATCAAAAACATATTTATATTCCTGATAGCATTAGCCCTGCTTATTCATTCAAGAAATATGCGCCCGCTCTTCCTGCCTTTTGCCGAATGGAGTTTGGTCGGTGTTTTCATTATTATAAGCGTCGTAATATCAATGCTTTGTTATGCGTATCTGCCGCTTATCGACTTTCTGCCCTACAAAAAAGGCGTTAATATTCCCGAAGCGATGAGCATCCCCGAAGACGCTCCGCGCGATGTGTATAAAACGACTTTTATTTACGAAAAAGACGGCGTACAACAGGAATTTACGCTCGAAAATTATCCGAAAAACGATTCCTCGTGGATATTTGTCGATCAGAAAAGCGTACTGGTATCCAAAGGTTACGAGCCGCCAGTTACCAACTTTTCGATTACAAACGAGCTCTACGACGATATTACCGGTGACATTATCCATCATAAGGGCAAGGTGTATTTAGCAATTATGTACGACCTCGACAAAACATCTGAAAAAGGCGCCAAACGAGCAGAAGAAGTGTATCGGAGAGCTGTTTTGAACGGAGATTTGTTTTATGCGCTGACAGGTTCTTCGAGGGATAGCGTAGAAGCCTTTATCCGGCGCACCGGCGTTACATATCCCTTCTGCGAAAGCGACCCAACAACGCTGAAATCCATGATTCGCTCGAATCCGGGGCTGATTCTTATAAATAACGGAACGATTGTTGATAAAAAGCCTTGGAGAAGGATAAAATAACATCATAAAAGCATTATAAAAACAATTCTATAAATTTAACAGGAAAATGAGAAAAAACATTGTTGCAGGCAACTGGAAAATGAACAAAACCCTTCAAGAAGGAGTTGCATTGGCAAACGAACTGAAAGAATTATTGGCAGCTAAGGCTCCAAATTGCGGCGTAATCGTAGGAACTCCTTTTATTCACTTGGCAAGCGTTGCCGACCTGACAAAAGGAAGCGTTATAAAAGTAGCGGCTCAAAACAGCGCCGATAAAGAATCGGGAGCTTATACCGGCGAAATTTCGGCGGCTATGGTAAAATCTACCGGCGCGGAATACGTTATTTTAGGACACTCCGAACGCCGCGCCTATTATGGTGAAACCTACGAAATTCTTAAAGAAAAAGTGCTTTTAGCATTGAAAAACGAGTTGACTCCCATTTTCTGCATAGGCGAAGTAAAGGAAGAACGCGAAGCCGGAAAGCAGAACGAAGTAGTAAAAGCGCAATTAGAAGCTTCGGTGTTTAATCTTTCAAAAGAAGATTTCGGAAAAATCGTATTGGCTTACGAACCGGTTTGGGCAATTGGTACGGGCTTAACGGCTACTCCACAGCAAGCGCAGGAGATTCACGCCTACATCCGCGGACTGATTGCCGGAAAATACGGGAAAGAGACAGCCGAAAACACATCGATACTTTACGGCGGAAGCTGCAACCCCGGAAACGCGAAAGAATTGTTCTCCAATCCTGATGTTGACGGCGGATTAATTGGCGGAGCATCGCTGAAAGCTGCTGATTTTAAAGCGATAATCGACGCATTTTAAATTTCCAAAGGGCTGTCTCAAAAGTAATTCGTGGACTTTTGACACTTATTCTTATGCTTTTAAAAATCTACGACGCCAATCCGAATCCCGCAGTAATCCAACGAGTAGCGGATACCTTGCGCAGAGGGGGAATTATCATATTTCCCACAGACGGCGTATATGCCTTTGGTTGCGATCTGTTTAATGCAAATGCGGTGGAAAGGATACTGAAATTAAAGGATAAAGACCCTCGAAAGTCAAATTTATCTTTTGTTTGCTCCGAAATGAGCCAAATAAGCGAATACGCAAAAATGGATGACGCGGCATTCAAACTGATGAAAAGAAATCTACCCGGTCCTTTTACCTTTATTTTGAACGGAAGCAACAAACTGCCGAAACTTTTCAAAAATAAAAAAACGGTCGGAATACGTATGCCCGCCAATGCCATTGCACTCGAAATTGTACGGCATCTGGGTAATCCGTTGATGACGAGTTCCATTTTCTACAACGAAGAAACGACCGAATACATCACCGATCCCGAATTGATAGAAGAAAAATACGGACATCAGGTCGATTTGGTAATCGACGGCGGATTTGGCGGCTTAACGCCCTCTACCATCGTTGATTGTACGGACGGCGAAGCGGAGATAATAAGAGAAGGAGTCGGCGTATTGGAATAGAAAAAATGACATAAAGTTATTTTTTTTGACGAAAAAAATTTGTTTTTTATAGAAAAGGCAGTATCTTTGTGCTTCGATTGAAAAAAGTAGGTTTTTAACTACTTTGGCACATGCGAAAATAGCTCAGTTGGTAGAGCATAACCTTGCCAAGGTTAGGGTCGCGGGTTCGAGTCCCGTTTTTCGCTCCATATCAAGACAACAGGTAGCGAAACAAGAGCGTTTCGCTTTTTTTCTCTGTCGGGTTTATTTACGACAAAGGAACATTTGCCCAAATGGTGGAATTGGTAGACACGCTAGTTTCAGGGACTAGTGGCTGTAAGGCTGTGCAGGTTCGAGTCCTGTTTTGGGTACATAGAGGGGTAATGCGCAGGTGGTGAAATTGGTATACACGCTACTTTGAGGGGGTAGTGCCGGTTCCGGCGTGTGAGTTCGAGTCTCATCCTGCGCACTTTCACATATAACTGTCTGATAAAAAGAAAAACAACCCTCTTTTTATTCAAAAGATAGAAAAATACTGCAACAGAAACGCAACATTTTTTACGTTGATTTTCGAGTGTTCAACGTAAAAAAAATGCCCGCTTCACAAAATTTTCTCCAAGGAAAGAGTATAAATACATATCTTCCTGCCTGTCCAATCGGATATGTTGGTAAGTGAGTAAAAAGTTATCGGGATATTATAATACAAAAAGCGGGATTTTTCAATCCCGCTTGATGATTTAATACGAGGTACCTTCCGGATTCGAACCGGAGTAAACGGTTTTGCAGACCGGTGCCTAACCTCTCGGCCAAGGTACCATTCTTTCGGACTGCAAAGGTAATATATTTTTATTCTTATACAAAATCTTAAAACAAAATTGCATCGACATTGTATTAAAAAAACCGCCGACTCTATTTTTAAGAAATACAGCATAAAAGAGGAAATGCAATGGTATTTACGCTATTTTCAAAGAGTTTGCTTATAATTTAACCAAACTTTCAAGCGGCATGTATTTTTCCGCTACATGTTTTTGCGTATTTTTGCAGACCAAATCAGGAAAAGAGGAAATATACAGATGAATAATATCCGCAATTTTTGCATTATTGCCCATATCGACCATGGCAAAAGTACCTTAGCCGACCGCTTGTTGGAATATACCAAAACCGTTGACGCCAAAGACCTGCAAGCTCAGGTACTCGACAGCATGGATTTGGAACGCGAACGGGGCATTACGATAAAAAGTAAAGCCGTGCAAATGAATCATCAGGCAAATGGCGAAGAATATACGCTGAACCTGATCGATACTCCGGGACACGTCGATTTTTCTTACGAAGTTTCGCGTTCCATTGCGGCTTGCGAAGGCGCTCTCCTGATTGTGGACGCTACCCAAGGGATTCAGGCGCAAACAATATCCAACCTCTACATGGCGATTGAACATGATTTGGAGATTATTCCGGTAATGAACAAAATGGATATGGATAACGCCATGCCCGAAGAGGTGGAGGATCAAATAGTTGATTTACTGGGCTGTAAACGGGAGGAAATTATCCGTGCGAGCGGAAAAACCGGTATGGGCGTCGAAGAAATCCTGCAAGCGATTGTTGACCGCATCCCTGCGCCGGAAGGCGATCCCGAGGCTCCCCTGCAATGTCTGATTTTCGATTCCGTATTCAATTCCTTCCGCGGAATCATCGCTTATTTCAAAGTGCTGAACGGCACGATACGGAAAGGCGATTCGGTCAAATTTGTCGCCACAGGCAAAGAATACGACGCCGACGAAGTGGGCATTTTAAAACTCGATATGCATCCTGCCCAAAGTTTAAGCGCGGGCAATGTCGGTTATATCATTTCCGGTATTAAGACTTCAAAGGAAGTAAAGGTCGGCGATACGATCACACACGTGAAACGCCCTTGTGCACAAGCTATCGAAGGTTTTGAAGAAGTGAAGCCAATGGTTTTTGCCGGAGTATATCCCATTGATACCGAAGATTTTGAAAATCTACGTACCGCCATCGAAAAATTGCAGTTGAACGATGCTTCGCTGACTTTCGAACCCGAATCGTCCGTTGCATTGGGTTTCGGCTTCCGTTGCGGATTCCTGGGTATGCTGCACATGGAAATCGTACAGGAACGGCTCGACCGGGAATTCGACATGAACGTAATAACCACCGTTCCGAACGTTTCGTATAAAGTACGTACCAAGCAGGGCGATTTGCTGGAAGTGCATAATCCGTCGGGATTGCCCGACATTATGGCCATAGAATATATAGAAGAGCCTTACATACGCGCTTCCATTATTACCCGCACCGAATACATGGGGCAAATTATGACCCTCTGTCTGGGCAAGCGCGGCGAACTGATAAAACAGGATTACATTTCGGGTAATCGTATGGAACTTATTTTCGATATGCCGCTGGGCGAAATCGTATTCGATTTTTACGACAAATTGAAAAGCATTTCGAAAGGATACGCTTCTTTCGACTATCACATGAACGGTTACAGAACTTCAAAATTGGTAAAACTCGATATTTTATTGAACGGCGAGTCGGTCGATGCGCTTTCTTCGCTGATACATTTCGACAATGCCGTTGCGCTCGGTCGCCGAATGTGCGAAAAATTGAAAGAGTTGATTCCCCGCCAGCAATTCGATATTGCAATACAAGCCGCCATCGGGGCGAAAATCATCGCGCGCGAAACTGTTAAGGCTGTTCGCAAAGACGTAACAGCGAAATGTTACGGCGGAGATATTAGCCGGAAACGGAAACTGCTCGAAAAACAGAAAAAAGGTAAAAAACGGATGAAACAAATCGGTTCCGTCGAAGTGCCTCAAAAAGCGTTTTTGGCAGTATTGAAGCTGGATTAAACCGGTTGCGCGACTGCATCCGCTATACCAAGAATGGGAAATTTTGGAAAATAGAATGTCTGGCGCCGCAGGTTTCAAAGTTTAGCGCGTTTTATGCGAATTATATCCCAACATATTTGACAGTTTTAAAAAAAAGTGTAACTTTGCAACCGCTTTTGAAAAAAGATTCAGTAGCTCAGCAGGTAGAGCACATCCCTTTTAAGGATGGGGTCCTGGGTTCGAGCCCCAGCTGGATTACTTTTTTCCGAAAAATGCAATAAATGCTGTTGATTCAGTAGCTCAGCAGGTAGAGCACATCCCTTTTAAGGATGGGGTCCTGGGTTCGA
>JAISXQ010000283.1 GCA_031270425.1 Prevotellaceae bacterium
AAATTATTCCTTTTTGCCGCAAAAATAAGTCTTTTTTTTATATGACAAATAAGCCGGCGTTTACCATTACGATTTTTTGAAAAAAAACTGTATCAAAAGTCCACGAATTACTTTTGATACAGTCTCTTTCCAACTGTTCGACTACTTTTTCTATTCTACCTCAACATCCGCGCTTACTTTTTTTATCAGTCCCTTCAACACATCGCCGGGGCCCAGTTCGACAAATTCCGTAGCTCCGTCGGTAACCATGTTTTTAATAGTCTGCGTCCAGCGGACGGGTTCCGTCAATTGGGCGATAAGGTTTTCTTTTATCGCCTGCGGGTCTGTTTGCGGATAAGCGTTTACGTTTTGATAAACGGGGCAAATGGGCTGTTTGAACTTCGTTGCGTTAATAGCGGCTTGCAGTTCTTCGCTTGCCGGCTGCATCAACGGAGAGTGGAAAGCGCCTCCCACGCTTAACTTCAACGCGCGTTTAGCGCCTTTTTCTTTCAACAGTTCGCAGGCTCTGTCGATTCCCTCTACTGTTCCCGAAATGACAACCTGTCCGGGACAGTTGTAATTTGCCGGAACAACAATCGTACCGGTAATCGATTCGCAAACCTCTTCTACGCTTTCATCATCCAAACCGATAACCGCCGCCATGGTCGACGGTTCCAGTTCGCAGGCTTTTTGCATGGCTTGCGCACGCTTCGATACCAATAACAATCCATCTTCGAAGGTAAGCGCTTTGGAAGCCACCAATGCCGAAAATTCACCCAAAGAATGTCCTGCAACCATTTCGGGATTAAATTTATCTTCTAAAACGATGGCTGAAATTACTGAGTGGAGAAAAACGGCCGGTTGCGTTACTTTCGTTTGACGTAAATCTTCGGGGCTGCCTTCGAACATTAAATCGGTAATGCGAAATCCTAAAATGTCGTTCGCTTTCTCGAAATACTCTTCCGCCAGAGGCGATTGTTCGTACAAATCCTTGCCCATTCCCACGAATTGCGCCCCTTGACCGGGAAAAACAAATGCTTTCATGTTTAAAAATTGTTTAATTTAAATCTCTGCTTGATCTGGTTTATAAAACCGGCTACAAAGATAGTAAAAATACAAAATTCAAACGGACAATATTATAAAAGATAAGAAAATGATTATCCGCCATACCTGTCCCGCTATGGTGGAAGCGACCCGATACTATCTTTGGGACAGGAGTGTAGCTCTGTCGTCTTTGTAGCAAAAAAGCAAGCGGCAGACAACTAATCCCAACGGGATTTGCGCCCGGTAACAAATCCGGTTTTTATCCGTTTTTCATGCCGTAACGTATGCAACCTTATTTCGCAACCTTGGAGGCATACCTGACGACACATAATGCTACCTATCATTTAATATTTTTCACTAAGTACATGACAAAAAAAAGATAATCTTCCTAACCACAATAGGCACAATTAATTAGCAGATTAGCAAATTAGCAAATTAGCAGATTAGCAAATCTATTGTGTCCTATTGTGCCTATTGTGGTTTTTGTATTTTTTGTCATGTACTAAGTATTTTTCAACAAAAGATAGGATTAATTCCTGCCAAAATAGTAACTTTGCAGCAAAGTAATTAATAACGAAAGTAGTTGTTTTATGTTTAAAAATATTCCGATTGTTCCCGATGTTTTTTATGTAGGCGTAAACGACCGACAAAAATCGTCCTTCGAAAATATTATCCCCTTGGATAAAGGCGTTTCCTATAATTCCTACCTTATTTTAGACGAAAAAACGGCGTTGATCGATACGGTTGACGTATCGCAGGCGACTCTTTTTATAGAAAAACTGCAATCGCAGTTGCAAAACCGCAAACTCGATTATTTAATTATCAACCATATAGAACCCGACCACTCGGGAGCCATCGGTTTCCTGCGCAAGTATCATCCCGAGGTAACTATTGTGGGCAACAGCAAAACGCTCAGCATGCTCGAAGGTTTTTACGGATTGGAGGATAATGTATTGGAAATAAAAGAGGAAGAAACGCTTTCGCTGGGCAAACACCAACTTCAATTCTATATGGTTCCCATGGTGCATTGGCCCGAAACCATGTTTACATACGATAAAACCGCGAAGATACTGTTTTCGGGCGACGCTTTCGGTTCTTTCGGAACCTTGGACGGCGCTGTGATCGACAAGGATATGAATACCGATAAATATTGGGACGAAATGATTCGTTATTATGCCAATGTTATGGGTAAATACGGTTCTCCCGTTCAGAAAGCGATGCAAAAAGTATCGGCTCTTTCTTTAAATTACATTTGCAGCACCCACGGACCGGTTTGGCACGAACGGATACCCGAAGCGCTGAAAATAAGCGATCGACTGAGCAAGTACGAAGGCGAAGAAGGCGTTGTGGTAGTTTACGGCTCAATGTACGGAAACACCGAACTGATGGCTGAAACGGTGGCTCAGGGATTGGCGGAAGCCGGCGTAAGGGAAGTGGCGGTTCATAACATATCCAAATCGGATCCTTCCTACATTCTGCGCGATATCTTCAAATACAAAGGCTTGATTATCGGAAGTCCTACCTACAACAACGAACTGCATCCCGAAATAGAACCGCTGCTTCGCAAAATAGAAATCAGGGGAATAAAAAACCGCGTGTTCGGATACTTCGGATCTTTCTCCTGGGCGGGAGCTGCCGTAAAACGCATGAGCGCCTTTGCCGAAAAAACGGGATGGAGCGTAGCCGCTACCGTAGTAGAACAAAAACTGGGCTTGAAAGAAGATAATTACAATGCCTGCCTGCAATTGGGACGTGAAGTTGCCGGAATGCTAAAAAAAGAAGTTAATTAGTTAATTAGCAAATTATCACATCAACACATTATCACATCAGCACATCTATTGTGGTTT
>JAISXQ010000277.1 GCA_031270425.1 Prevotellaceae bacterium
TTTTTAATTATTCAAAATTCAAGTAGGGTTCTATTTTCGACAGTAGTTCGGGGGACAAATCTTTGAGTTTTTTCAGGTCGTCTATGCTGTTTAGCTTTCCCTTTTTCCGCCGAAGGTCGTAAATGGCTTTCGACTGGTAGAAATTCAAGTAGGGATGCCGTTTCAAGTGATCGACAGTAGCGCTGTTGACGTTGATTTTCCGTACAAAATCCCTGTTTACAATACAATAAGGACGAATCCGTTCGTAATTTTCGGGGCGCATACCGTAAACATCCTGCAACTGTTCGACCGAAACAAAACCGCCCGATTCATCGCGGAAACGGATAATATTCCGGGCATAACTGCGCCCAATGCCTTTTACCCGCATCAATTCTGCCGTATCAGCGGAATTTAACTCTACAAAAATGGTCTCCGCTCTTTTTTCGACTTCAACCTGTTGTCCGGCGGAATCCTGCGCAATGCTGATGTAGGCTTCCAACTCGGCAAACTTACCGGGCGTGATTCCGTATATTTTGGCAAAGTCGGATGCTTTGCGGAAAACGCCGCCTTTGTTCCTGTATTTTATAATGGAAGAAGCGACATTAGCCCTTAATCCCAGATTGACAAACGCGGCGGAATCAGCTTTGTTGGGGTCGAAAACGAATAAAGTATATTCCGTTTTTTGACGCGCCGGGTATTCTTTCTTCTGTTTGCTGTCGTATTCCTTTCTCTTTTTGTATCTTTCCTCGTATTGCCGCTGCCGTTCCGCTTCCATAATGCTGTCGCGCGACTGCAAATTTGCCCGAAATTCTTTGGCTTCGTCTAAAAAAGCGGTATCCCGGTCGTTTTTCGCTTCAAAATATGCAGAGAGGAAAAAACTTAGCGTAAACACGCCTGCAATAAGTATTAGCAGAACAATAACGCCTGTACGCTGTCCGCGCGAGAAATGAAAAAAATCTTTCCACATAAGATGTTTTTAAGTTAATTAGCTGATGTGATGATGTGTTGATGTGCTAATGTGATGATGTGATGATGCGTTTGATGTGATGATGTGATGATGCGTTTGATGTGATGATATAAACTAATTTCAAATTACGTAGTTACGGAAAATTAAAGTAAAAAATTAGAAATTAGAAATCAGAAATTAGAAATTAGAAACTTTTCAGTAATGCAGGTCTTTAACGCCCCGCAGTTCCGGTGAAATTTCGTTGAGCCATCCGGCTTGCTGCAAAACAGCGCTTTGAATTTTGATAAAACGTATGGACGTCAATCCGGCGGCTTTTCCCGCGCCGTCAACCGCATCCGAAATATCGAATTTGTTGCTGAACGCGCTTTTGTCGTAATCTGTTCCTTTCGGATTGTCGGCATAGCCCCATTGAAACATGCCCGCCTTCAATTGCCAGTACTGATTTCCGTCTAATCCGATGTTTTCATAGGCTTCCGGCAGTTTTGTTCCGGTAAAAACGACGCTGTCCGCCGCAGTTTCACTCCACCACCACGATGAACTGTATTTTCCGTTGTATCCAGAGATTAACTCGCCGGAGTTTCCCTGATTATCTGTCCAGGTGATGTTGGCGTTGTCCGAAACAGCTTTCCGGTAACAAATCCTGTAATTTCGGACGGAATTGCCAGATTCGCTTCCCGTCAGTTCGTACCATGTTTCGTTCGGAATGCCGTCGCCGTTATCATCGTTCATAACAAAAACGACTCCGGGCTCTCCGTCCACTCCCAGAGCGTAAATTTCAAAATCGTAGCCTTCCCTGTTTTCCACGTTGTGGTCGAAACCGGCTGTAATGTAACCGCCAAATCCGCCCAGGTAAACAACATTTTCGGGTTTACCGGTAAAATCTACCGCGGCTTCGTCCGATTTTGCCAGGGCTGCGTGCTGCCCCGGCGCATAGGCGTATTCAAAAACTTGGGAAATATAGGGGGAAGTTACGTTGTCCGGCGGAGCTTCGGGCAAAGTTACGTTGTCCGGCGGGGCTTCGGGCAAAGTGCAGGAAGCCGGAATCATAAAAAAAAGCAAGCCGGCTAACTTGAACTGTTTTTTGCCGCTTTCTTTAAGCGTTTTCAGGAAATAAAAAATAGAATAAGCCATTTAGATAATAATGTATAGTTAATTAAGCCCGCAAAGATAGGATTATTATGCCGGATGCGTAAGAATTTGCCGGAAAAAGTTGTTTATAAAAGCGAAAAACCTCTTTACAAAGTTGGAATATTCATACCTGTTATTTTCCGGTACAAATCGAGGGCGTACACGTCCGTCATTCCCGAAATATAATCCAGAACGGCTTGTATCCTGCCGTAAATCTCGGTACTGGCGGTTTCGTACTGTTCGGGAATACGCATCAAAAGTTGTTTCGAGTAAGCTTTTTCGGGATACAGCGCCGCCGAAACCAGATGTTCGAGCAGCGTGAGAATGATTTTATAACCCGACAATTCCACGTCCAGCACTTCGGACGAGCGGTATATCTTCGCTACGGCTGTTTCTGAACACAGGTTGTATGCTTCCGAAACGTATTGAGGCATGTTTTTCACAAGAGCCGAGTTGAAACTGCCGTCGAGAATGGCTTCTTCGTTAGCCACAAATACGGCGGCGCATTCTTCTATCAACTTTCCGATAACAGCCGAACGAAGGTAGGCGATTTGCTCGTTTCCATCACTGACTATCGACCATGTTTCGTAAATCCGCTTTTTGCGTTCGTCGCCGAAAAACGCCAGGAACAACGATTTCGTTTCTTCCGTCGAAAGTATTTTCAGTTTATGCGCGTCCTCAATATCCATTATCTGATAGCAAATATCATCCGCCGCTTCTACCAGAAATACCAACGGATGGCGCAAGTAACGGTTCGGATGCTTCGGGTCGCGTGAAATGCCCAATTCCTGCGCAATTCTCTCAAAACTTTCTTTCTCCGAATCGAAAAAGCCGAATTTCTGTTTCTTTTCGTCCGAATAAACCGAGGCGTAAGGATATTTTACAATGGACGCGAGCGTACTGTACGTAAGCACAAAACCGCCGGCGCGACGACCTTTGAACTGATGCGTCAACAAACGGAAAGCGTTGGCGTTTCCTTCAAAACAAACGAAATCCTTCCATTTTTCATTCGGAATCTTATATTGTTCGCGTATGTTTTGTCCGTTTCCTTCGGAAAAATAAGCGGCGATAGCTTTCTCGCCCGAATGCCCGAAAGGCGGATTGCCCATATCGTGCGCCAGGCAAGCCGCCGAAACAATCGCCCCGATTTCATCCACGAAAGGAAGGTCATGTTTGTATTTTCTCTGCAATTGATGGGCTATGTTCACTCCCAGCGAACGTCCCACGCAAGCTACTTCCAGACTGTGAGTGAGCCGGTTGTGTACAAAAACGCTCCCCGGTAGCGGGAAAACCTGCGTCTTGTTCTGCAAGCGGCGGAAAGGCGCCGAAAATATCAGCCGGTCGTAATCGCGCTGAAACTCGCTCCGGTCGTCGGGACGTTTCCCGTGGTATGCTTCCATACCAAAACGTTTGGTAGATAAAAGTTGCTTCCAATTCATATTCAAATATTTCAAAATTTCAGGTTATTTGCCTTTGGCGTTAGTTGCGCTTCGCGCGTTATTTGCCTTTGGCGTTAGTTGGCTGCGCCGTTAGTTGCCTTTGGCGTTAGTTGCGCTTCGCGCGTTATTTGCCTTCGGCGTTATTTGTTTCACGCTATTTTTACGGCGCAGCCAAATAACTTTAATAACGGCGCAGCCGAATAACGCCGAAGGCAAATAACTTTTAATAACGCGCGAAGCGCAAATAACATCAATAACGGCGCAGCCGAATAACGCGCGAAGCGCAACTAACTTATAATAAAGGTCGGGATTTAGGGGGCTGGCATACTATACTGTTTTAATTCATTGTTCAATTCTTGTGCCTTGTTTCCGGTTACTCTGTCCATCCATTCCCAGAATTTCGCGCTGTGGTTCATCTCTTTCGTATGGCAAAGTTCGTGCAAAATTACATAATCAATTAGATGTTGGGGCAATAACAACAAATAAAAGGATAAGTTAATTGTTTTTCGCGAAGAACAACTTCCCCAGCGGCTTTTGCTTGACTGTATTTTAACCGATGAAAACGAAAAATTATGTTTTCCGGCTAAAAATGCAACCTGCTGCGGAAGTATCTTTTTCGCCTCTTTACGCAGGAAATAACCAATCCCGTTCCAAAACGCCGCCTGCATACGGCTTTCCGAACAATCGGATTCAAGGGGGACTTCTATAATAAGAACACCGTCTTTTAACGTAAAAAATACATTCTCACGCTTCCTGCGCCTTATTTCTACACGAAAAGTAAGGGTTTCCAGCGGTTTTTCTTCGCTGATGATAACGCCGTTCCGTTCTTTTTTTCTACGTATCTCCGTTTGCCGGACGATAAGTTTCTGCCGGACGGAATTAATAAAAGCCATCGCTTCGGCTTCGTTCGACCTTACCGGAAGCGTAACGGACAGGGCTTCGGGCAGTATGCGAACCTTTATGCGCCTTGCCCGGGCATTTACAATAAAATCTATCTTTCCTAAATCGGCGTCCTGCAACATCTTTCTTTTTCAAAAAAACGTAACAAAGTTACATTTTTTATTTTACTATATGACAAAAAATATTTTTTTCAAATATAAACACATGGAAAACAATAGTTTTACTTTAATTATATCACATTTTTTTGTTTAGAAAAGACCACATAGCCGTCTATGTTTTCAACATGAACTTTTGGGTGTTTATGGCTCACAAGGGTAAAATTAGTTAAGCGTAGCTAACTGTTTTACAGTAATTTAGCAACAAAGCAGGCACACGACACATACACGAAAAAGGACTATTGAAAAACTCCTATTCCTCTGTCTTTCTCCTTTTGAGGAAAGTACCCGAAGAGCTTGTCCCGCCTCAGCGGGAGGGATAGGGGCTTATCCTTTTTTATTGTTGATAATTTCTTGTTTGCTTTTGATTGTTAATTTATAAAAAAGCAGTACATTTGCCGAAAACTTCAAGACATATAAAAATAGAACTGAAATGAAATTTACAGAACGAATTAGACAGTTACGAGAAGAACGCCAAATGCCACAGCGGAAATTTGCTGCGGCTTTGGAAATTGACACCGATACCTATTGCAAAATCGAAAAAGGCGAGCGGCGAGCCAAAGCCGAACAGGTTGTAATTATTGCCGATTTATTAGAAACCGACAAAGATGAGCTACTTGCGCTTTGGCTTGCCGACCAAGTTTCGGCAGTGGTGGAAGATGAACATAAAGTTGCGGATAAGGCATTGAGTATTGCAAAACAGAATATAAAAAATCAGTATAATTTATAATGAG
>JAISXQ010000023.1 GCA_031270425.1 Prevotellaceae bacterium
GAAATTTTTCTTTTACCTGCCGTGCCGGATAAATGGGGTAGCGGCTCCGTCAAAGGAATCCGTTGCAAAGGCGGGTTTACGGTTGATTTGGAATGGGAAGCAGGAAAAATAACGAAAGCAGTTATTTATTCCGTACTGGGCGGTAACTGCCGGATAAGAACCTATTCTCCAGTACGACTGCAATCACATTACTTCCAAGAAGCGATAGGAGTGAATCCCAATCCATTCTATTTTACTGACAACAGTACGAAAATTATCAATGGAAACAATAATCAACATCTTGCCGCGTTGGATTTCAAAAAAACATATTTGATTGATTTTGATACGGAAAAGGGTGGAAAATATGAATTAAATATTAAAAGCAAAAACTTATGAACCGATTTTTTAATGCCATTCTTTTTATCTTTTGTGCAATTATATCCATTCATGCTCAAACCCGCGTAGATACATTATTGCAACGGTTACATGATAAAAACAGCGATTACGTTTTTGTTGCCTCGCATCGCGGCGATTGGCGCTATGCCGAGGAAAATTCCTTGCCTGCAATTGAAAACGCCATACGAATGGGCGTTGATATTGTGGAACTTGACGTACAACGCACAAAAGACGGACAACTGATTTTGATGCACGACGCCACGCTCAACCGCACTACAACAGGAAAAGGCAACGTGTCCGACTGGACCTTGGACTCCATCAAAACACTGCACTTGAAAAACGGACTTTCCATAAAAACCAAAGAGCGCGTGCCGACTTTGGAAGAAGCGCTCTTGTTGATGAAAGGCAGAATTTTAATCAATCTCGACAAAGCCGACCGCTATTTTGACGAAGTGTATGCACTGTTGGAAAAAACCGGCGCCACAAGGCAGGTAATAATGAAAGGCAACAAGTCGGCAGAAGAAGTTAAGGCGCAGTTCGGCAAGTATTTAGACCAACTTATTTATATGCCGATTGTTAATCTCGACAAAGAAAATGCGGAAAAACAAATCGACCTGTTTATCGACAATTTTCAACCGGTGGCATTTGAACTGCTTTTTATAAGCGACGAAAATCCCTTGCCGAAGCAATTACCCGCCAAATTGAAAGGCAAAACGTTAATTTGGTACAACACGCTTTGGGACACGATGGCAGGCGGACACGACGACGATATGTCGCTCGAAAATCCCGACGCCGGTTACGGCTATTTAATTGATACGCTTGGCGCAGGGCTGTTGCAAACCGACCGCCCCGCCTATTTGATTGAATATTTGAATAAAAAAGGGTTGAGAAGATTGTAAAATGATGTTCCGCAAAATAGTGTCTTTTTATACAAAAAGTGCGCCTTCCGCGCCCTATCAAGGCGACGAAAAATCGCAAAAGAAATCCTACAACCGCTTGCGCTGGCAGACCTTCATTGCCGCTACGGTCGGATACAGCTTGTATTACGTTTGCCGAACAAGCCTGAATGTGGTCAAAAAACCGGTTATCGAAAGCGGCGCTTTGGATGCGCAGCAGTTGGGTTACATCGGCTCGGCGTTGCTGTTTGCTTATGCGATTGGCAAGTTTGTAAACGGTTTCCTGACCGACCGTTCCAATATCAAACGCTTTATGGCGACCGGACTGATTGTGTCGGCGGCGGCAAATCTTATTCTTGGTTTGCTTGGTTTGTGGTCGGGCGAAACCGGCTTGGCAACGGGCGGGTTTTTTCTCTTTTTCGCAATTCTTTGGGGCGTCAACGGTTGGAGCCAGTCGATGGGCGCAGCTCCGGCAATCGTTTCGCTGTCGCGGTGGTTTCCGCTGAAAGAGCGCGGAACATTTTACGGCTTTTTCAGTGCAAGCCATAATTTTGGCGAATTTCTTTCTTTCGTTTTCGTGGGTTTGCTCGTGGGAGTTGTCGGCTGGCAGTGGGGCTTTACCGGAGCGGCTGTCGCAGGAATTATCGGCGTGATAATCATCGCGCTGTTTCTGCACGACACACCCGAAAGCAAGGGACTTCCGGCTATCGAAGCCATAGCAAAAGAAAAAACCGGTGCGGAAATTCAAAATGTTTCGGCAACTCAAAAAGCGGTTTTAAAAAATCCTTTTGTGTGGATTTTGGCGCTTTCGAGCGCGTTTATGTACATCAGCCGTTATGCCGTCAACGGTTGGGGCGTGCTGTTTTTGCAGGAACAGAAAGGTTTTTCGCTCGAAACGGCAACGCAGATTATTTCTATCAACGCTTTGCTCGGCATTATCGGAACGGTTTTCTCGGGCTGGTTTTCGGATAAACTGTTCAAAGGCAAACGCAATATGCCCGCGTTGATATTTGGAATTTTGAATGCCATATCTTTGGTTTTATTCCTTTATTCGGGCGACAGCCTTTGGGTTAATATCCTCAGTATGGTTTTGTTCGGCATTGCCATAGGGGTGCTGATTTGTTTTGTCGGCGGCTTAATGGCGGTGGACATTGTACCGCGCAACGCAACGGGAGCGGCTTTGGGAATTGTGGGCATTGCAAGTTACATCGGCGCGGGATTGCAGGACATCGTCAGTGGGACGTTGATTGAGAAAAACAAAGTGTTGAGCGGAACAGTGAATGGGGTAGAACAGTATCAATACGATTTTACGCAAGCCGGCTTGTTTTGGATTGGAGCTTCTGTTGTTTCGTTTCTCTTGGCAACATTGGTTTGGAAAGCAAAAGAAAATGATTGAAATATTGAAATTCAAAACATAAAAATTTGGTGTTGTTGTAAAAAGTATGCTATGAATGCGTCGATTGTGGTCAATGAACACAAAAAACACGTTAAACGATTTGAAGAGGAGATTTCCCAATGAGCCGGAATCTTGAATGTTTTTGATGCTACCGGCAAATTGTTATTCAACAAAAATGTCAATTCGGGCGATGTAACTCTAATTCCGGTAACTAAAAATTCGCTGTATTTTGTGAAATTTGACGGCAATGTGAAAAAGGTATTAGTAAAGTAAACAGTTGCCAAAACGAACAAGGGCATTTCGACAAATTTTGCCGGATGCCCTTGATTGTTTAACAAAACAACTCGCCGGTTAAGAGTTGATATTAACAACAAATTGCTCTTTGACATATTGGTTTACACGCTGTGAACAATTAAAAATCATCAATCAGGACTTACAAAACAATATTCATTCGTAATTGTTTCGTATATTTGTGGCGTAATTAAAATGATATAAATGATGAATACAACAGTTGCCACAAGAAATAAAATGAGAAAAGTAATTCTGAATGTAGATATTGAGGAATATCCTTTCTTTGTAAAGTTGATAAAAAGTCTTGATTTTGTGCACATGCAAGATGATGCTGGCGACTCAAAAGAAGACATTGCCGCTAATCTGACACAAGGATTTAAGGAGTTAAAACTTTACAGGCAAGGCAAGTTGAAAACAACATCTGCAAAAGATTTTCTCAATGAATTGTAATATAGAATTAACTCCTAACTTCAAAAAGGAAGCCAAGCGACTTAAAAAGAAATATCCATCTCTAAATTCGGACTTGGAAATTTTGATTGACGAATTATCGGAAAATCCGCAAATGGGAACGCCTTTGGGAAATGGCGTCTACAAAGTTCGTATGGCAATAGCATCGAAAGGACAAGGCAAAAGTGGCGGGGCGCGAATTATTTCGTATGCGAAATTGTCTGATGAATTGGTTTTATTACTTTCAATCTACGACAAAAGCGAAAAGGAAAATCTGTCTGACAAGGATATACAGAAGTTACTAAAAGATAATACCTGACAGGCAGGATTTTTATATAGTTACAAGAGCGTGTAAACCTATAATAATAAGGCTTATACGCTTTGGTTTACACGAAAAACACAGGTTAGATAAAGCGTACAGCGGTATGACTTTTACGCGGTCGTATTCGCCAAATGGCTCTAAACTTGTGCGGTAGCCGTATTCGCTATGTTTGAGTTCGAGAAACTTATACATACTTTGCAATGAAGTACTTGAAACTTTCACCTAAATGACGGACAGCGGAAGATTTTCCCACCTGTCTGGCGCCTCTGACTAACAGGGGTTTCCGGTTGGCATCGGTCTTCCAATCAGACAGATAACTATCTATGTGTCGCTTAAAGTAAGATGGCATAACATTGAATTATTTAGAGTTGGCGGGGCAAAGATACGGCTTTTTCCCAAAAATCCAAAGCGAAAAACAATACAAACCCCTGAAAATCCAAAGCGAAAAATCAGGAAAACCCCTGAAAATCCAAAGCAAGAATTTTATTCGTGGCTTTTTATCCTGCACTCAGCAGCGAGGGAAAAGAAAAAGCCGGGGACGTTAGATGTCCGGCAACATCGCGTTTGATTTACTCGCATCACGCTTGATATTACCCAATATCGAGCGTGCTTTGCAAAAACGTGTATGAAAATATTTTGCAACAAAA
Source organism: Prevotellaceae bacterium (assembly GCA_031270425.1). Classification (GTDB taxonomy): domain Bacteria; phylum Bacteroidota; class Bacteroidia; order Bacteroidales; family Paludibacteraceae; genus H1. The sequence continues at coordinate 4,375 of JAISXQ010000023.1, forward strand.
ACTTATATTTTAGTCTTAAATTGGATTGTTTTTGTTACTTTTGTACGTTTTTTCACTATTTTAATATCAAACAATAAAACAAACAAACAATGAACACAAAAAACACGTTAAACGATTTGAAGAGGAGATTTCCCAATGAGCCGGAATATCTTCAAGCAGTTACAGAAGTATTGGAATCCATAGAGGAAGTTTACAATCAACATCCTGAATTCGAGAAAGCAAATTTGATTGAACGCCTGTGTATCTCTGACAGGATTTTTTCTTTCCGAATAACCTGGGTTGACGACAAAGGACAGGTGCAAACCAATATGGGATACCGCATACAGCATAACAGCGCGCTTGGTCCCTATAAAGGCGGGATGCGCTTTCATGCTTCGGTGAATCTTTCCATCCTTAAATTTCTGGCTTTCGAACAAACTTTTAAAAATTCGCTTACCACATTGCCGATGGGCGGCGGTAAAGGCGGTTCGGACTTTATGCCCCGCGGTAAGTCCAATGCAGAGATTATGCGTTTTTGCCAGGCTTTCGTAATGGAATTGTGGCGGCATATTGGTCCCGATACCGACGTTCCGGCAGGCGATATAGGCGTTGGCGGACGCGAGGTGGCTTATATGTACGGCATGTACCGTAAACTGGCGCGCGAAAATACCGGAACTTTTACCGGAAAAGGCTTGGAGTTCGGCGGGTCGCTTATCCGTCCCGAAGCGACGGGCTACGGCAATATTTATTTCCTGCTCGAAATGCTGAAAACAAAAAATATAGATATAAAAGGGAAAAAATGCCTTGTTTCCGGTTCGGGCAACGTGGCGCAATACACCTGCGAAAAACTGATTGAATTAGGCGCGATTCCCGTAACGCTCTCCGATTCGAGCGGTTACATTTACGACCCCGACGGAATCACGCGCGAAAAACTGGATTTCGTAATGGATTTGAAAAACAACCAGCGCGGACGCATTCGCGAATACGCCGAGCAATACGGATGCAAATACGTGGAAAGCGGGCGCGTATGGAACGAAAAAGGCGACATCGCTTTGCCCTCGGCGACGCAAAACGAACTGAACGGCGACGATGCTGAAAAATTAGTAGCTAACGGATGTATAGCCGTTTCGGAAGGCGCTAACATGCCCTCTACTCCCGAAGCTATCGAGGTTTTCCACAAGGCGAAGTTGCTTTATGCTCCGGGCAAAGCCGCCAACGCGGGAGGCGTGGCTACATCGGGATTGGAAATGACTCAAAATTCCATGCGTTTGAGCTGGACGCGCGAGGAAGTGGACGAAAAATTGAAACAGATCATGTCGAACATCCACGAACAATGCGTGAAATACGGCAGGCTCTCCGATGGCTATATCGACTATGTAAAAGGCGCCAACATCGCCGGATTTATGAAAGTGGCAAAAGCCATGATGGC
>JAISXQ010000032.1 GCA_031270425.1 Prevotellaceae bacterium
AATTAAGCAAATATTTTTAGCAAAAAAAACATAAATAATTTTACTAATAATCAACCTATTAAATCAACTTGAATTTTAGAGTTTTCAACTCTTGATTCGCATTATTTACCATTTACTATTTACAAAACTTGCTGCTTACCGCTTGCCCCTGATTAATATCCATATAATAATCGGCGCTCCGAATAACGCGCTCACCGTATTTACAGGCAATGTATATGCCGGAATCTGTGTAATAATATCACAAAGCAGCAGCAGCAAAGCCCCCGCAAGAATACAAGCCGGCAACAGGACACGGTGCGAAGAACTGCGGAACAGCCCGCGTGCAATATGGGGAATGACTACGCCCACAAAAGCGATCGGTCCTGTGAAAGCGGTTACGGCGCCTGCCAGCAATCCGGTAACGGCAACAATAAAAAAGCGGGTTTGCTGAATCGGGACTCCCAAAGCGCGGGCGTAATTTTCGCCAAGCAGCAGGGCGTCCAAGCGTTTTTGCAAAAGAAAAGCCATCAGCCACCCGAAAAGGATTACAGGCAGCAAAATTTTCATATATTCCCAGGTTACCGCGCTCAAACTGCCAAATGTCCACATCACAAAAAGCTTGATGGTGTCGGGATTACTGAAATTTTGCAACACCGTTACCACCGAACTGCAAATAGCGCCGAACATAATCCCGATAATCAGGAGCGAAATCACATCGCGCACCTTGAACGAAACGGCAACTACCAAAAGCAGTACCGCCAACGCGCCAATCGTTGCCGAAAGCACCAGCGACCATCCGCCGCCGACCAGCACCGTAGGCAAGGAAGCAGATAACATCACGGCAAGAGCTACGCCCAAGCCGGCTCCCGAACTTACTCCCAATATATACGGATCGGCTAACGGATTCCGGAACAACGTCTGCATCATCAAGCCGGCAATCGACAAGGAAGCTCCGGTCAATACTGCCGTAAGGGTTTTAGGCAAGCGGAAATTAAGTAATATCTCGTAATTTATTTCGTTCGTACCCGCCCTGCCTTCTCTAAAAACAGCTACTATTTCGTTGAAAGAAATATGAATGCTGCCGAACATTAAATCGGCAACAAAAGCGGCAACAAACAGCAATGAGAAAAATATGATCAGTATCGTAGCGCGACTCATATACGTTCGGTTAATTATCCGTCCTTTAAGGAAAAATCTATTTTGAATTATTCAAAAATAAAGAAATACGATGCAAAACTACAAAATTTTATAATCACTTGACGGTTTTACCTGCTAAAAGAGAAACAAGATTCTCCGGTTTTTAAAATTCAGCAAACAAAAATCCCCTTTTGACGTTCAAAAGGGGATTTTAAATCTTTTATCAAAACCTGTGGACAAATGTTTGTCTGCAATTATCCATACTCATACATTCGACATCCCTGCCATTACTCTCTCTTATTTATTTGCGTTTGAAATAAATAACAATTAACCGGACAAAACAGTAAACAATAGAAAGTATCAAAGCTCCTACAAGGATGTAAGCGACATACGTGAAAAAAGCCATCATAATATTGAATTTTTAGTAACAAAAAATCAAAATCCACTGATATTCGCTGTTCAGTTTACGTCGCAAATATTAGAAAAAAAATAAGATATTTGCAAGAAAAAAATAACAAATTAATGTTTTTTCGCACTTTTTCGTTTGGGATTCATAGGAAACCACCCTTTTTCAACCCTTTTCTTTTGATCGAACACTTCAAAGATACTCCAAAAGCATGAAAAAGCAAAAACGCCAAACAACGATGAAACCAAAACATTATTAAACCGAAGGGATGCGGCTATTCCTAACACGCCAAATACAAAAAAAATCCACCACGACCCCGTTCCCCAATAATATTCGGCTTTAACTACCAAAGGGTGGAAAACTCCTATAACCAAAAAAGTAGCAATCCCGATAACCAGCCCCAACAAATTATACGTTTCCAGAAACTCCATAACAATTCTTTTTTTTTTGCGTTGTACTTATGCCTAATATAAACACTAAAAGTATTTTTATTGTTTCCTGTGAAATGAAAAATACCTACTTTTATGCAATAAAATCTATTTTTCGTAAAACAATGTGCAAATTCAACCTGTTATTTGAATAAAATTTACTAAATTGCACCGGTTTTTTAGCGCTTTGGTTATCCAACGTAAAATACGGCAAAAAGTGAACAAAAAGGTTTAACGTTTGCACTCGAACACCCCATCTGTTGTCCGTTGACGCTTGTTGACGCCTATCAACAAAATTTGATTACGTTGAACATTGTTTCTACATTTGCAATTTCAAAATTTTTCTACAAAAGGGCAGCTGGCGATAATTAGAGCCAAGAGCCAAGAACCAAGAGCCAAGAAGCAAGACAAAAGACAGACAAGATGAAAAAGTTAAAATTCAAAAACGGCGACGAACTGCCTCCCATCGGATTGGGTACCTGGCTTTCGAAGCCCCATGAAGTGTATGACGCTGTATTGGAAGCCATCCGTTGCGGATACAGGCATATCGATTGCGCCTATGTTTATAAAAATGAAATCGAAGTAGGCATGGCGCTGGATTACGCTTTCCGTTATGGCATTGTGAAACGCGAAGAATTGTTTGTTACGTCCAAACTTTGGAACAGCGACCACGATCCGGAACGTACTGAAAACGCTATCAACCGCACACTCAGTAATTTGCAACTAAAAAAACTGGATTTATACCTGATTCATTGGCCCGTTGCCTTTGCTCCGGGAAAGGATTTCGCCAACAGCGCCGGAGATTTGGTCTCCTTGCGCGACATGCCGCTTTCCATTACCTGGCAGGCGATGTATAAATTAAAGCAGAAAGGACTGACCGCCCACATCGGGGTATCCAACTTTAACATCCCGAAACTCCGCGGACTGGTTGCCGACACAAAAATAAAACCGGAAGTCAACCAGGTTGAAATGCATCCTTTCCTGCAACAGAACGACTTGCTGGCTTACTGCCAAGAACAGAGCATTCTCGTTACCGCTTATTCCCCATTGGGAAGCCGGCATTTGATTAAAACCGACGAAGGCATTCATTCTCATCCGGTTATTATTGACATTGCAAGAAAACATCAATGCGCCGTTTCGCAGGTCATACTTGCCTGGGGAATGAAGCGGGGAACATCCGTAATACCCAAATCGGTAAACGAAGAACGCATACGCGAGAATTTCGGAGCGTTGAAAATAAAATTAGACGGCGAGGATATGGAAAAAATTAGCGCCATCGATAAAAACCTGCGCTTGTCCAATGCCGATTTTTGCGTACTTCCCAAGGGTTCTTATACATACAAATCAATCTGGGAAGAATGATTTAATGTGCCGGTTTGTTGATGTGCCAATTAGCAGATAAACGCATTAGCACATCGACAAATCAACCAATCAGCATTTTTCTATATATGACAACGAAAGAACGCTACAACTATATTATCGCTTGGTTTTCGGAGAATATGCCTGTTGCCGAGACGGAATTGAACTACAAAACTCCTTTCGAACTTTTGGTAGCGGTTATTTTATCGGCGCAGTGCACCGACAAGCGGGTAAATATCGTTACGCCGAAACTGCTTGCCGACTACCCGACAGCCGAAGCTATGGCGGCAAGTTCACCCGAAGTTATTTTTGAATACATCAAAAGCATTTCTTATCCCAACAACAAGTCCAAACACTTGGTTGGCATGGCGCAGATGCTGGTAACGGATTTCGACAGCATTGTCCCCAGCGATGTGAACGAACTGCAAAAACTACCCGGCGTAGGGCGTAAAACCGCCAATGTGATAGCTTCCGTCGTTTACGACAAACCCGCTATGGCTGTCGATACGCACGTTTTCCGCATATCCGAACGCTTGGGGTTGACGACCGGCTCGAAAAGCCCCTTGCAGACCGAACGCGAACTTGTTACATACATTCCCAAAAAATTAATATCCAAAGCCCATCACTGGCTTATCCTCCACGGTCGTTACGTGTGCGTCGCCCGCAAGCCGAAATGCGAAATATGCGGACTGGCAGAATGGTGCCGATATTATAATAACGGTAGAAAATAGAAGGAGATAGAAAAAATTTCAACTGACAGCGTAAAGATACAACACTGGTTTTTGACGAAAAATTTT
>JAISXQ010000058.1 GCA_031270425.1 Prevotellaceae bacterium
AGCGTCCTTTTTAATCTGGTTTGATTGCAGCGGACTGAAATTCGGGAATACGAACGAATTGTTTCGATTTTCGGTGGAGAAAGCAGGGTTGGGCTTAAATTAAGGAACAATATTCGGACCCGGCGGCGAACAGCATTTACGCCTGAACGCGGCAAGCCCGCGAGCCGTTATCGAACAAGCCATGAAGCAGTTGTACGAAGCAGTAAAGATAGAGCCAAGAGCCAAGAGCCAAGAATCAAGACATTAGAAGAGGAAAAGTCCATTCTAAACCTTATTCAAACATATTCCTGAAATGCGAAAAGAAATTCCGCGACGCCGACGAACTCGGTTTCACATTGGGCGAGGCAAGCAGTTTTTCCATGACTTCCTTTTCGTTCTTGCTTAAATTTTCAGGAATATATACCCCGATATTTACAAGCAAATCGCCCTTTCCGTATTGGTTGACGCTCGGCAGTCCTTTTCCGCGAAGACGCAGGATTTTCCCCGGCTGCGTGCCGGGCGCGATGGTTACTTTCGCCTTTCCTTCGATGGTAGGTATTTCCACCGAACTTCCCAGCGTAGCTTCGGGAACGGTCAACAGCAGGTTGTATATCAAGTCGTTTTCGTCGCGGATAAGTTCGGGATGCGCTTCTTCTTCCACAAGCACCAGTAAATCGCCGTTTATGCCGCCGCGCCGCGCCGCGTTCCCTTTGCCGCCGAGCGACAGCTGCATACCGTTCATCACTCCGGCGGGGATGTTTATAGTGATAATATCATCTTCGAGCACAATGCCTTCCCCTTTACAATAGACGCATTTGTCCTTGATGATTTTTCCGCTGCCGTCGCAGGAAGGACATTCGGAAGTAGTTTGCATTTGCCCGAGAATGGTTTGCTGAACGCGCGTAACACGCCCCGAACCGTGGCAAGTCGTACACGTTACGGGTGAAGTATTTGCCGCCGCCCCCGAACCCTGACAGTGGGGACAGCTTACATATTTTTTTACCTTTATTTTTTTCTCGACGCCTTTGGCTATTTCTTCCAAATTCAACTTTACTTTCACGCGCAGGTCGGAGCCGCGGCGCACACGTTGCCCGCCGCCGCGGGAAGAAGCGCCAAAACCGCTGAATCCGCTGAAATGTCCGCCAAAATGTCCTCCGAATATATCGCCGAAATGGGAGAAAATATCTTCCATATTCATGCCGCCGCCGCTGAAACCGCCTGCTCCGCTAAGTCCCGAATGTCCGAACTGGTCGTAACGCCGGCGTTTTTCAGGGTCGCTCAGCACTTCGTAGGCTTCCGCGGCTTCCTTGAATTTTTCCTCTGCTTCTTTATTTCCGGGATTTTTATCCGGGTGATATTCAAGCGCCTTTTTGCGGTAGGCTTTTTTCAATTCGTCGGCGCTTACCGTCTTTGCCACACCCAGAACTTCGTAGTAATCTCTTTTTGCCATTTTTGATTTCAGATTTCAGATTTCAGAATCCAAAATTTTGAAATCTTGGAATTTTTGAAATCCTGGAATTAATTCTATTCGCCTACAACCACTTTTGAAAAGCGGATAACTTTGTCGTTTAAGGTATAACCTTTTGAAATACAATCGATTATTTTTCCTTTCATATCTTCGTCCTGTACAGGAAATGTGGTAACAGCTTCGTGATATTCCGTATCGAAAACAGCGTCTTCCGTATCGATGTTCTTTATTCCGTTCTGATTCAGGAAGGAAATAAATTTGGCGTAGATAAGGCTTAATCCTTCTTTCACGGCATTTATATCGTCGGTAGCGTCCATCGCTTGCATAGCCCGGTCGAAATCGTCTATCAGCGGAAGCATATCTTCCAGGAGTTTTTCGTTTGCCGTTTTTATCAGGTCGATGCGTTCTTTCAGCGACCGTTTGCGGTAGTTGTCGAATTCCGCCATCAAGCGGAGATTTTTATCGTTTAATTCTTCGGTCTGTTTTTTCAACGCCTCTGTTTCCGTAATATCTTCTTTTTCAAGTTCCTGTTCCTGCGCTTCTACTTCCTCCTTACACTGGCTTTGCCCGTTCAATACTTCTTTTTCTTCTTCGGGTTGAACTTTCTTCTTTTTGCTCATCTCTGTTTATTTTAATATTTTCTTGTTTTTTAACGTTCCGCATGTCTTAAATAGGTTACAATAATTTTGCCAAAACACCCGATTTCTATTTTTGGCAGAAACCGGGTGGCATATTGGCAGATGTATGCAGTAAAGACTGTCAGATTTTGGAAATTAGAACACGGATGACACTATAAACTGTAAACTATAAACTGTAAACTATAAACTATTAAACTATAAACTATAACCGTTTCAACCATTTGGCAAATTTACGCGGGTCTTTATCGTAGGCGTAAGATGTATTTACCGGTTTTCCTTCGTTATCCAGCATCACGTAGAAAGGTTGCGCGTTGGCTCCGAATTTGTAACGTTGCAAATAACTCCATTTGTCGCCGACAGTTTTTATTTTCCGCGTTTTACCGTTTTCCGTTACGGTATAAGGCTTTGCCAGTGGCGTTTTATCGTCCACATACACGCTTATCAGCACGTATTTGCCGGTCAACAACTCTTTCACTTCGGGGTCGAGCCAGACGGAGGCTTCCATTTCGCGGCAGTTGACGCAACCGTATCCCGTAAAGTCGAGAACTACCGGTTTGCCCTGTTCGGCGGCGTAAGCCATTCCCAGGTCGTAGTCGGTAAAAGCCGGATGTACTTCCTTGTTGTACAAATTGAAATCCTGCGTGTAAAGCGGAGGAGCAAAGGCGCTTACCGCTTTCAGTGGCGCGCCCCACAATCCGGGAATCATATACACGGAAAAAGACAATGAAATAATTGCCAAAAATACGCCCAAAACGGATGTGTGTTTCTTCTCGCTGTCGTGCGGAAAGCGGATTTTCCCTAACAGGTACAATCCCAAGAGGAAGAAAATAACAATCCAAAGCGCGATAAACACTTCGCGGTCAAGTATCCTCCATCCGTAAGCCAAATCGGCTACCGAAAGGAATTTAAGGGCAAGCGCGAGTTCGAGGAAAGCCAAAACGACTTTAATCGTATTAAGCCATCCGCCCGATTTCGGCATCGATTTCAACCACGACGGAAATATGGCGAACAATGTAAAAGGAATCGAAAGAGCTGTGGCGAATCCCAGCATGGCGATTGCCGGTGACAAAATAGAGCCGCTACCCGCCACTTCGACCAAAACCGTTCCGATAATGGGACCGGTACACGAAAACGACACCAAAACCAAGGTGAAAGCCATAAGCAGGATGCTTAAAAACCCGGCAGTATTTTCAGCTTTCGCGTCGATTTTTGTAGACCACGACGAAGGCAGCGTGATTTCAAAAGCTCCGAAAAACGAAACGGCAAACAGCGCCAGCAACGCAAAGAAAAAGAGGTTGAAAACTGCGCTTGTCGATAAGCTGTTCAGTGCGCTTGCCCCGAAAATAAGGGTTATCAGAATGCCTAAGGTAATATATATGATAATGATGGAAAGTCCGTATAAAATAGCGTCGCGGCGTCCGCGGCTCTTGTTTTCCGAACGTTTCAGGAAGAAACTTACCGTCATCGGGATAATAGGCCATACGCAAGGCGTGAACAGGGCGATAAAGCCGCCCGCCAATCCGGCAAGGAAAATAAACCAAAGCGACCACGAACCGGCATTTCCGCTTTCGCCTCCGAAATTTTGCAGTTCGCCGGTTACCGGAGTCCAGTAATCGGTGCGGGCGTCCGCGCTCGTAATATCCTGAGGAGAAACTTCCGTTTCCGACCCGGAACTTTCCGTTGTTTCCGAAACCGGACTTGAAACCGCCGCCGCGCCGGATTTAAACGAAAAATGCTCCTGTGTGGGTGGAAGGCAAGTCTGGTCGTTGCAGACCATAAATTCGACATAACCTTCAACCGTAACTTTCGAAGCCTTGTCGTGCGCAAATTTTTGGATAAAAACCGCCTCGTTTTTATACCAGGTCAATTCCATATCGAAATTAACATCATATTCTTTGCAGGCTTCCGACGGGGATTCCAGATTCCCTACTTTTTGAGCGTTTTCAAGTTTTTCAAAAGCTACGGAAGTCGGTCGGGGACCGTTTTCGGGTATGTTGGTTCCGTACACATGCCATCCGTCGTCTATTTTCGCGGTGAAAATAATCTCGAATGTTTTCGGACTTGTAACTTTTTTTTCGATAATCCACTTTACCGGTTCATAAATTTGCGCGCTAAGGGCAAATCCGGCAAACAGCATCGGTAAAAGGAAAAATAAGCGCTTTGTCATAAATTCAGTAATTTTGTTGAGGTAAAAAACGTTATAACGTTATGCGTAATTTTA
>JAISXQ010000127.1 GCA_031270425.1 Prevotellaceae bacterium
CCGCCGATTTCGATTCTTACGACGCGATTACCGATACATGGAAAAAGAACGGAGAACCGGTACAAACGCCCTTGGAAGGCGTAAGTACAGGAGCGCGTCCGGGCACGATGAAATTGAAAAACACCAATGGAGACGCGCAAGGCGCGGTAGATGCCGAAAGAACCGTTATCGGCAATACCATGCCGCTGTTTACCGGAGGTTTTGCCATAACAGGAACTATCGGCGGGAAAAATTGGGGTAATATTGATGTTGCGACAAACTTTACCTTCTCTTACGGAAACGATGTAGTGAACCTTACTGCGCTGGATTTGACGACGATATACGATAAATCCAAACTGCGCAATAACCAGGCAAGCGTTGCCCACGGAAAACGTTACTCGCTCTTCGACGCGAACGGAAACTACATTCCCGCGGCGCACGCCGGTAATTACGAAGCGTTGGCAAACGCCTTGGAGGCGAATAATGCCGGTGCAAGCATCTATAATCCTTACAGCAACGCTATCGCGTTAACCGACAAGGTAATAGAAGACGGCTCTTTCCTTCGTCTTTCGGCGTTAACCGTCGGTTATTCGTTACCGGACGATTGGCTAAACAAGGCTCATCTGTCAAAAGCGCGTATTTTCTTCTCCGCTTCCAACTTGTTTTGCCTGACCAATTATTCGGGCGCCGACCCCGAAGTAGATACCGGTTCAAAAAGAAACCCGTTGGCAACAGGAGTTGATTTTTCAGCCTATCCCCGAACCCGCGCGTTCAACATAGGCGTTAATCTTTCATTCTAAAAATTTTAAAAGTTCAAACAAATGAAAACATTAAAATATTTACTTATAGCTGTATGTGCAACCGGATTAGCCGCGTGCAGCGATTTCTTTGAAACAGACAGTACTTCCAATATCTCCGATGAGGTGATTTACGGAGATCCGGGCAATATACAGGAGTTGGTTACCGAAATTTACGGAAACAACGTCTTCGGCGGCGACAAATCGTACCGGAACCGCCTCGCTTGCGGTTATCAGGGAATGAATACCGATATTGAGTTCAATACAAAAACCGGTGCGGCTCAAACGGATGCAACGCGCTATGCGATGAAACTCACCAACGGCGACCTTTCCACAAGCGATGGGAAAGACCCCTGGGGCTACCTGAACAAGGCGATAGACCAATGCAATGTCATTTTGCAAAATATTGACGCTTATGCCGATTTGGAAAATAAAAATGTTCAGTATCTGAAAGGAGAAACGCTGACGCTCCGCGCTTTCGTGTTTTTGGAAATGGTGAAAATTTGGGGCGATGTTCCGGCGCGTTTCGCGGCTGTCGATCCCAACGATCCGGCTACCGCCAACCCGAAAAAAGAAGACCGTAATGTTATCTACGAACAACTGCGCAAGGATTTGAAAGAAGCCGCCGAACTGATGGACTGGTCGGAAAACATTGCGTGGGCGCCCGCAAGAAACAACCTGATACGTCCCAACAAGGCTTTCGCTTTGGGTTTGCTCGCCCGCTCGGACTTGATGTATGCCGGTTACGCATTGCGTCCCGATACATGGATGGCTGCGCCCGGCGCGACGTATGGAGTGCAGTTTAATGTAAAGGACGCGACAAAACGGAAAGAACTTTATCAGGAAGCGTTGAATGCCTGCGGCGAAGTAATTCAACATTATGGAGATACAAAGCTCAGTACGGATTTTGAAAGCGTATTCAAGGATATTTGCGAAGATAAAATCAATTTTTCGCAAACGGAATGGTTGTGGGTAATGCCCTTTGCCGACGGTTCGAGGGGACAATTTATGAATTACAACTGTCCGAAATCTACCGATGCGTTTAAAGCGTTGAAAAATAATACGTCGGGAAGCACCAATTCGGTACAGGCTGTTGTTCCCACTTTTATTTACGATTTTGAAAACGGCGACGCCCGCAAATGGGTTACCATAGCTCCGTTTTCGTGGTCTTTCGACGGCGCAAGCGGCATAGCCAGCGACGCTGAAAAAAGACAAAGCATATTTGCCGGAAGCGATTTAAACGAGAAATTTTTGTATCAAAAAAATGTGAACGTAAGCGGTATTTACTTAGGCAAGTACCGCGTGGAATGGATGGAGCGTGAAAGAAACGGAAACGACGACGGCGTCGACTATCCGGTTATGCGTTACGCGGATATTTTGCTGATGTACGCCGAAGCGTCTCTCGGCAGCGTCGGCGGCGATGTGCCCGCTGTGGCTTCTTTCGCGGGAATAGACCCTGCCGGACAGTTTAATAAAGTAAGGGCAAGAGCCGGATTGCCCTCGAAAGAACTTACGATGGAAAATATAATTGACGAAAGAGCCTTCGAGTTCTGCGGCGAATACATCCGTAAATACGACCTGATGCGCTGGGGTAAATTAAAGGAAAAATTAGTCGCGACAACAAGTCGTCTGGAACAATTGGATAATCATGCGGGAGAATTTACCGCGACAGGAGATACGCTTTATTTCAAATACAGAAGGGACGACAGTTTTATCTACGCCGGTAGCGGCGCCGCCGTAAGCAAAGGTTATGTCTTCGATAAGGTATGGGGACTGGCGAAAGGAGAAAATTCCCGTCCCGAAGACTTCGACGATACTGTCTGGGTACGGAAAAATATGTTCAGAAGCGAAAATCCGCCTTCGTATTTGACCAACAACTACAAACTGTACGAAATAGAAGCCAACATAGACAAACGGCACTATTTCCCGATATTCTCGGTCAACGAAGGAGCAAGCAATGGAAATTTGTGGAACGACTACGATTATCAGGTTTACTAAAAATAATGAAAAAACTAATTTTAATACTTTTCTGTTTCCTGTTTTTTATTCGCTGCGGCGACAAGGAAAATATAGAAATCCCCGAAGAGGAAGACGCGAGGGCTTTCCCCGGAGCGGAAGGTCCGGGCGCTTTTGCTACCGGCGGACGCGGAGGGCTTGTGTATGTGGTGTCGAAGCTGGGCGACGACATATCGACCGCCGGAACCTTGCGCTGGGCGCTTTCCCAACCGGGTAAAAAAATCATTATTTTCAATGTGGCGGGAGTTATCGAACTGGAACGGACGCTGAAAATAGGAAGCAATAGTTCCCTCTTGGGGCAGTCGGCTCCGGGCGACGGCGTTTGTATAAAAAATTATCCGGTAACGATAGACGGCGATAACGTAATTGTCCGCTTTATCCGTTTCCGAATGGGCGACGAAAAAGGAAGCGAAGGCGACGCGCTGACCTGCATCGGACGGAACAACGTCATCATCGACCATTGTTCCATGAGTTGGAGTACCGACGAATGTATGTCGGCTTACGATAACGCAAATTTTACCCTGCAATGGAGCATTGTTTCCGAAAGCCTGCGCAATTCGGTGCACCTTAAAGGAAATCACGGATACGGCGGTATATGGGGCGGAAAAACGGTTTCTTTTCACCACAATCTGCTGGCGCACCACGACAGCCGCAATCCCCGCTTCTGCGGAAGCCGCTACAACAACGACTCCGATAGCGAAAAAGCGGATTTCCGAAATAATGTGATTTATAACTGGGGCAGCAACAGCGGTTATGCCGGAGAAGGCGGTTCGTATAATATGGTAAACAATTACTATAAGCCGGGACCGGCTACCCGCGCCAAGGGCGGAGTGGTTTTGTACCGCATTTTTCAACCCAATTCCGACGACGGCAGCAACAAGCAGCAACAGGGAATTTGGGGGAAATTCTATGTACAAGACAATGTGATGGATGGAAATACCGAAGTGTCGAGCGATAACTGGACAAAAGGCATACAACCCAACGTGAAAAGCTACGATGTTAATTTCGACAAGGAAAACATCCGTTCGACGGCGGAGTTCGATATTTGTTCGTATACCGTTGAACATACGGCGGCAGAAGCTTATGAAAAAGTTTTGGCAAAAGCCGGAGCAAGTTTGAAAAGAGATGCTGTGGACGGGCGCATTGTGAATGAAACAGAAAAGGGAATTTATACGTATACCGGATCGAACGGCAGCGGGAACGGCATCATCGATACGCAAAGCGATGTTGGCGGATGGCAGTCCTACGTGTATGGGGAGGCGGATGTTTTACCGGACAGCGACGGCGACGGTATTCCCGACCTGTGGGAAGACGCTCGCGGATTGGACAAGAACAAGGCTTCGGATGGAAATATCAACACGCTGCATAAATCGTACACGAATTTGGAAGTATATTTAAACAGTTTGGTGGAACATTTATATTAACTTATTACTATGACATCTTTAAGAAAGAACCGTACTTTTTTTATCGCTTTTTTTATCGCTTTAATTTTCTCATCCTGTCGGGAACAATCCTGTAAATATGATTATTTGTATCAGGATTTACCTTTCGGAATGGAAAAAATCCCGGTTCCCGTTTTTCCTGAAAATACGGTCGATATTCTTGATTTCGGCGGAGTTCCCGACGGAGTTTCATTAAACACGGAGGCTTTTGCCAAAGCCATGCTCGCGTTATCGGAAAAAGGCGGCGGAACGCTTGTTGTTCCGTCGGGAATATGGTACACCGGTCCTGTTGTTTTCAAATCGAACATCAACCTGCGCCTCGAAAAAGGAGCTTTAATTTTGTTTTCGGCGGATTTCGACCTCTATCCTTTGGTCAATACCGTTTTTGAAGGACTGGATACGCGCCGCTGTCAGTCGCTTGTTTCGGGACGGAATCTGGAAAACATAGCCATTACGGGAGAAGGGTCTATAAACGGTTCGGGAGAGGCCTGGCGCTTTCTGAAAAAAGACAAAGTAACCGAAAAACATTGGAACAAGGTAGTTAAGTCGGGTGGAGTTGTAAAAAACGACATCTGGTTTCCTTCCGAAAGTTCGCTGAAAGGCTTTGAAATAAGCGATATGAATGTTCCGAACGGAGATTTGAGCGAAGAAAAATGGCTCGAAATAAAAGATTTCCTGCGTCCTGCCATGCTCAATTTTATCGAATGTAAGAATGTATTATTAAGCGGCGTGCTTTTTGAAAATTCTCCCGCCTGGAACCTGCATCCCTTGATGTGCGAAAATGTGATTGTGGACAATATATTCGTCCGCAACCCCGGATACGCGCAAAACGGCGATGGACTGGATTTGGAGTCTTGCATCAATACGATAATCGTCAATAGTACATTTGACGTTGGGGACGACGCTATTTGTATAAAATCGGGCAAAGACGAAGACGGCCGCCGGCGGGCGCGCCCTACCGAAAATGTGATTGTGGATAACTGCAAAGTATTTCAGGGGCATGGCGGCTTTGTCGTAGGCAGCGAAATGTCGGGAGGCGTAAAAAATATTTCGGTTTCCAACTGTCAGTTTTTGGGGACGGACGTCGGTTTGCGCTTCAAAAGCCGGCGGGGAAGGGGCGGCGTAGTCGAAAACATCTATATCCGCGACATAAATATGTTCGATATTGCTACCGAGTCGTTTCTGTTCGACTTGTATTATGGCGGCAAGTCGGCAGTCGAGGCTCTCGAAGACGGAAACGACAAATCGAATAAAGAAAATACCGTTTTCAAAGTGGACGAAACAACGCCCGCCTTTCGTAACATTTACGTCAATAATCTGATTTCCCGCAATGTAAGGCGTGCGATGTATTTCAACGGTCTGCCCGAAATGAAAATCAACAATATTAATGTCGAGAATGTTGTTATAACATCCACGTATGGAGCCGAATTGTCCGAATCGGAAAACATCGTATTCAAAAATGTAAAAATCATCCCCTGCAAAGGAGAGGCTTTACTGTTGAACAACGTGGACGGATTAACGGTTGAAAGTTTCCAATACCCTGGGGACATGAAAGATGTTGTAAAAATGGCGGGTAAAAACAACAATATTAATCTGCCCGAAAATTTAAAAAACTAATGTTGAGTTTATAGTTTAGTTTGTAGTTTATAGTTTGCGTTATTTTTACGCGCGAAGCGTCAATAACGTTAATAACGTCAATAACGTCAATAACGGCGAAGCGCAAATAACGGCGAAGCGCAAATAACGGCGAAGCCAAATAACGGCGAAGCGCAAATAACGCGCGAAGCGCAAATAACATCTTGACTCTTGGTTCTTGGTTCTTTGTTCTAAATATCTAAACATGAAAAAAATATTTTTTCTTCCGGTTATTTTATGTTCCATATTGCTGAACGCGCAAACGCCCGCTTTTCCGGGCGCTTACGGCGGAGGCATGTTCACTTCGGGAGGACGCGGAGGAAAGGCGCTTTATGTAACTTCGCTTGCCGACGATGGGTCGGAAGGAACGCTCCGCTGGGCGCTTTATCAGGATTATCCCCGCACGGTGCTTTTTAAAGTTTCGGGAACCATATCCTTAACCCGTAAAATTTCGATCAAAAACGGCAACCTCACCATTGCCGGACAGTCGGCGCCCGGCGACGGCGTTTGCATAAAAGACCACGAAGTAAGCATCAATGCCGGAAACGTCATTGTCCGTTACCTGCGTTTTCGATTGGGAAACGCCGATTTAAGCAACGAAAGCGACGCATTAAGCGCTCGGAAAGTCGAAAATGTTATTATTGATCATTGTTCCATAAGTTGGAGTATCGATGAAGTAGCCTCGTTTTACGACAACAAAGATTTCACCCTGCAATGGTGCATCATTTCCGAATCCTTGAACAATGCCGGGCACGAAAAAGGCGCACACGGCTACGGCGGCATCTGGGGCGGCAAAAACGCGAGTTTCCATCACAATTTGATAGCGCACCATTTAAGCCGGACGCCGCGGTTTAACGGATGGAAGCGTTCGGGTTTGGAATACGCCGCGACTTTCGATGAAGAATGTGTCGATTTCCGCAACAACGTGGTTTTCAATTGGGGCGACAACGCTTCGTATGGCGGCGAAAGCGCGGGAAAGTACAATATCGTAGCCAATTATTACAAACCGGGGCAGGGAACGAAAGAATCCAAAAGAGATATTATAACTCAAATTGATATGGACAAAAATCCTGAAAAAGTCCCGCCCGGACACGGAAAGTACTACATTGCAGACAATTTTCTCTACGGAATCCCAAAAGGGAAGGACTGGAAATATGTGCGTTTTGCACAGGGTGTGAAGAAAAAAGACGCTATGATTCAAATCCCTTACGAAACAACGCCCATATTGCAACATTCGGCAGAAGAAGCATTTAAATGGGTTTTAGCCTATTCAGGAGCCTCGCTGTACCGCGATGAAATCGACCTTCGCATTGCGCAGGAAGCGATGTCGGGACGTGTGCGTTACAAAGGTTCCGTAAGCAATCGTCCGGGAATAATCGACACGCCCGGCGACGCAGGCGGTTATCCGGTTTATTATGCCGAAGATCCTCCTGCCGATAGCGATAACGACGGAATCCCCGACGGATGGTTGAATGAAAACTACCCCGGAAAAACATCCTTGGATAAAAACGAAGCCGGTTATACTTTTCTCGAAGTTTATTTGAACAGTTTAGTACAAAACATCACGGACAATCAATATACAGGGGCACTAATAAGCCGTTAATGGAAATATGGTCAAAAAATACACGTTATTAGTCAAAAATACCCCCCGAAGAATAAGAAATACAAACTACTTTTGAGACATAAAAACAAAAATAAATTTTACTAATCAATTAAATTTTAAAAATCATGAAAAAGAACTTACTTATTGCAATTTTGTTTTGTGCTGCGATTGGATTGAATGCACAAACTTATGAACTTTCCGTATCCGATTTTGCTGATTTTAATTCAAAATGGACTGTTACCGGAGATGATGAAAATTCTACTGCCGACGAAGGCTCTAACCCTTTTAAAAACGTCAATA
>JAISXQ010000243.1 GCA_031270425.1 Prevotellaceae bacterium
AGCAATTGGTTGCGTTTGTGGCGTTTCAAGTTTGGCGCTTAGCTTTTACAAAGTTCTGAGCGAAAAACCGCAGCTGTTCTTTGGTTTGGTTAGGGACAGCACTGTCCTTAACCAATTTCCCCGTATACTGATTTCCGCTTGTTGCTTTCGGCAACCGCGCCATAAGTTCTCCGAGCCGCCTTTCCGCATCGAGCATAAGCGCCGCGATCGCTTTGGCCTCGTCCTTTTTCTGGCGATGAACTTCTTCGGCCAGACCGATTTTCTCTATGGCCCTGATCTCGGCCCGGACCGCCGTCAGCTTTTCGCGCCCCACCAACACGAACTTGGACAGGTCTTCGATGTTTGCGGGAAGGTTTTGTTGGGTGCTTGTGAGGTTTGTCATTTTTTAATCCAATGTCGTGGCGTCTCATTTCAGGGACGCTGTGGCTAAAAAAATATCGGCTTTTTCAACGCTTGACGAGATATTGAGGGCATCACAAATATCCTCAATCTCATTAACATTGAACGCCGACTTGCCGTTAATTTTGCTACATAACGAATTTTTTGATATTCCAATAATATGCGCAAGTGATTTTTGAGTAAGTCCATTCTCCGCAATTTTCCCGTTTAGTTTATTTTTGTTAATCAAGTTCATTCCTCCTTTCGTTCCACTTATGGGACGATATCAATATAACATGGGTCGCATACGCTTGTCAACCCAATTTTGGGACGATATTTAATTTTTTTTTCTTTATGTATTGCAACTTTGGGACGATAGGATATAATGATGTTATTCCAAGCGGGAAAAGGATTTTGCAAAATG
Source organism: Prevotellaceae bacterium (assembly GCA_031270425.1). Classification (GTDB taxonomy): domain Bacteria; phylum Bacteroidota; class Bacteroidia; order Bacteroidales; family Paludibacteraceae; genus H1. The sequence continues at coordinate 803 of JAISXQ010000243.1, forward strand.
GGGAAAATAGCTACAATATTACTTGAATTGATTAAAGCCAAAGGGATTTCTTACGGGGAACTCTCAACAAAAACAGGCATCCCTAAATCAGCATTGCAACGTTATGCAACCGGAAAAACCGAGAAAATACCTTTGGACAGAATTGAACTGTTGGCGAAGGCCCTGCACACGACGCCCGCATACCTGATGGGGTGGGGGAACGAAGATATTGGCAATCCATCCACACATGTTTGTCCAGATTGCGGATTTCAATTTTTCGCAAAAGGCGACATGGATTCAAAAGAACATAAACATTTACATGAGCGGTGGATGCGCTGTGTCGCCGAAAACGGATTTTGCTTCGCATACATAACACGTGAACAAATTAAAGCATCCAGTTATGAGAAACTAAAAAATGCCACGGTTCCTTTGAATGAAAGAATTGAAGCCGCTTTAGATATTTTTAGAGCGCATTTTTCAAGAAGCTATCTTGCATGTGATTCGGATCATGTTTCATTTGAATTCTATGTCGCCGCGCGTCTTAAAAGTATCGGCAACACAACAAAAAAAATCTTTGGTGATGATGTATATAATGATTTGGTAATTAAGTATGGATTATACAATGGCATTGATTATGGAAAATCTTATCATATTCTAAACAAAGAGGGACGTGAAAAAGTCGCCGAATACATATCAGACCTTGCATCAAGCGAAAAATACGTTTCTGACAAAGAAAAAGAAACCCCCGACCACCTGCTCCCCGTGGCGGCGCACAACGACTTCGCGGACGACAAGGATGAACAGCGGCTCATGCGGGAGGACTTGGACGAGTTGTAGGAAAAAGCAGGAAACCACATGAGGCAAAACCACGACAAAGAAAAACTCAAAGCCGAGGCGCTTTGCGACATTGACGCATACATTACCGAGTTGCACAACTCTTCGGACGAGAAACAACGCAAAAAAGCCGCGCTTGTTTCTTATTGGCTGAAAGATTATATTCGACTTCTCAAAAAAGAGGAAACTTTCTTGCCCCAAAAACAGCTCTCTTACAACCGGGGGAGCATAATAAAAGTACATCTCGGATTCAGGATCGGAAGCGAGGAGGGCGGTTTACACTATGCGGTCGTCTTGGATCGAAAGCCTAAAAAATCATCACCCGTCCTGACAATTGTTCCGCTCTCGTCCAAAAAGGGAAACCGCATTATTCGCGACAACGAAGTGGACATAGGAAATGAGGTATTCCGCAAAATCATAAGCAAGTATGACACTTTAAAAGCCGACACCGTAAAAAGAATCAATAAACTCGAAGCCGGCTTAGAAAATGAAAAAGAGTACGTTCCCGAAATACATACGGAAGTCCGACGAATGAACGGCCAAATAAAGAAATTGGGAAATTTAATTGACGAGATCGTGCGAATGAAGCAGGGAAGCATTGCGCTTGCGGGACAAATCACAACGGTCAGCAAAATAAGAATATATGACCCGACGCATTCCGGGCAACTGCTTGACGGCATATCGCTTGAACCCGCGACACTTGACAAGATTGATGCAAAAATTAAGGAATTATATGTAAAAACATAGCGTCAAAGTTTCAAAAAGTAAATAAAACCGACCAAAAGCGAAAGTTTTTTGTCCTTTTTTTCTTGACAGCAGAAGCAAAACGGAGTATTTTATTATTAGATACTCTGCCCTTTACGGGTCAGACTGTAAGACATCGCCGCCCTGCGCGGCAACAAGAGAAAAAGGCTTCCCGTATGGGCGGCCTTTTCTCGTTCATAAGAGGTCTTTCGACAATGACATACGAAAATCTTTTGCAGGAAGCGACTGACGACGGTTACACAGTCATTGAAAAGTGTTTCAAGTCACGGGCGCGCGGCCTATGCAAAGGAAGCAGGATAGGCATTTGTCAAAATCTGCTTTCTAACGAAAAGCTCTGCACCCTCGCGGAAGAAATGGGTCACGCAAAGTTGACAGTTGGGAATATCATTGATCAGACTGGCATTGGGAACATGAAGCAGGAACACAAGGCGCGCTGCTGGGCCTATCGCAAGTTGGTATCGCCAGAGGATATTTGCAACGCCGTGAAAAACGGCTGCCATGAGATATACGAGTTTGCGGAGGCGCTGGACTTGCCGGAGGATTTTTTGCAAGGGTGCATCGCTTACTACAAAGGCAACAACGCCATTGATTTGCCAAAGGGTGTAAAAACTGAACTTTGAAGCGGAAAGGAGGAGTTAAATTTGAGCCGGAAGGCGAATTTTCAAAAATGGGCGTGAAAAACATAAGAAAGGTGGAAAACGATAATGGCTTTATTTCAATGCCCCGAATGTAAAAGGGAAATTTCAGATAAGGCGAAGCATTGCCCGCATTGTGGTTATGTGTTAGAAAAAGAACAAGCGGTACCGCCGTCGGTACCGCCAAACGAAGCAACGCCATCGGTAACGCCATCGGTAACGCCAGACGCCATTGATTTGAGTTTCACGCACCGATAAAAGCCCCCGTCGCATGATGCCGCATAAGGGACACAACCATGTAAACCACAACTACAACATATA
>JAISXQ010000041.1 GCA_031270425.1 Prevotellaceae bacterium
TCGAGTTTTCCGAGCGGCGGCATCCGTAATACCTTCGAGGCGCGCGGTTACACGGCATGGGATCCTTCGTCCCCCGCATTTATTGTCGACGACACGTTATGTATTCCTACCGTATTTATTTCTTATACAGGAGAAGCCTTAGACCATAAAACTCCGCTTCTGAAAGCGCTGTCGGCTGTTGACAAAGCAGCTACAAGCGTTGCGCAGATTTTCGACTCCAAAGTAAGAAAAATATATTCCTACCTCGGATGGGAACAGGAATATTTTTTGATTGACGATGGGTTGTATGCAGCCCGCCCCGACTTGGCGCTTACAGGACGAACCCTGATGGGACACGAAAGCGCCAAAAACCAACAATTGGAAGACCACTATTTCGGTTCTATCCCGACCCGCGTTCAGGCTTTTATGAAAGATCTTGAATACGAAGCGTACAAATATGCCATTCCGCTAAAAACACGTCATAACGAAGTGGCGCCCAACCAATTTGAATTAGCGCCCATATATGGCGAAACAGGTTTGGCTATCGACCAAAACTTACTGCTGATGGCTATTATGAAACGTATCGCCCGCCGCCACGGATTCCGCATATTGTTGCACGAAAAACCATTTGCGGGCATAAACGGTTCGGGTAAACACAACAACTGGTCGCTGGGAACCGATACCGGGGTCGGCTTGTTCACTCCGGGCAAAAACCCGGAAGAAAACCTGCAATTCATTACCTTTTTGGTTAATACGTTGGTGGCTGTCCACAAACACAACGCGCTGTTGAAAGCTTCGATTATGACGGCTCAGAACGCCCATCGCCTGGGAGCCAACGAAGCGCCTCCCGCGATTATTTCGGTCTTCTTAGGTTCGCAAATATCCGCCGTGCTGGACAAGTTGGAAAACAGTACAAGCGAAGAAGCAATTATTGTGGACGCAAAGAAAAAAATGAAACTGGGCGTAGCTCACATTCCCGAAGTGTTGCTCGACAATACCGACCGCAACCGTACATCGCCGTTTGCCTTTACAGGAAACCGCTTTGAGTTCCGCGCCGTGGGCTCTTCGGCTAACTGTTCGTCGGCAATGACGGCTTTGAATGCCGCTGTGGCAAGTCAGTTGAAAGAATTTAAAGCGGCATACGACGCAAAAATCGTTTCGGGGGTGTCGAAGGAAAAAGCCATCTTCGACTTGCTGAAACAATATATTAAAGAAAGCAAGGCGATTCGTTTCGACGGCAACGGTTACAGCGACGAATGGAAAGAGGAAGCCAAAAAACGCGGTTTGGACTGCGAAACAAGCGTTCCCCGCATTATCGAAGCGTATACTTCAAAGGAAAGTGTCAAAATGTTCACGGAAACCGGCGTTCATCCCGAAAAAGAATTGCACGCCCGCAGCGAAGTGAAGTGGGAAACTTACACCAAGAAAATTCAGATTGAAGCCCGCGTACTGGGCGATTTGGCGATGAATCATATTGTTCCTGTCGCTACAAAATACCAGTCGCTTTTGCTCGACAATGTTTACAAGATTAAAGCGGTATATCCGGCGGATAAAGCCGCTAAAATCTCAGAAATAGATCTGGCGCTGATTGAAGAAATCGCGGAACGCATTGCCGATATTAAGAAAAATGTTTCTGCTATGGTCGAAGCCCGTAAAGCGGCGAACAAAATCGAACATGAACAGGAAAAAGCAAATGCTTATCACGATAATGTGCTCCCATTTTTCGATTTAATACGTTATCAAATAGATAAACTCGAATTGACTGTCGACAACGAATTGTGGCCCCTTCCGAAATACAGGGAATTGTTGTTTACACGATAAGTTAAAGGGGATGCATCAAAAGTGTTTTAGCACACGGATGACATGGATACGACGGATTTACACGGATTTTTAACATGGTTCTTGTAAATTGGCTACGCCGAACGTTGTTTCGTGTAATTCGTGGACAAATTACTTTTAATACATCCCCGTGCTAAAACATTTTTGAGACAGTTCCTTAAAAAAACTATTTTCTTAACACACGAGCAGTTTATGTACAACGGCTTTCACCGCAATAAACTGCATTATAAACATATATTATGATGACTCCAATGCTTAGCGATGAGTATGGACAGCGTTCGCTGTATTCGTTTGAAAATGAACACGACGCTTGCGGGGTAGGTCTTGTTTTGCAAATTCAGGGTGAAAAATCGCACGATATTGTCGAAAAAGGCTTACAGGTACTCGAAAACATGGTACACCGGGGAGCCGAGAGCGCAGATAACAAAACCGGCGATGGAGCCGGTATTCTTCTTCAAATCCCGCACGAATTTATTCTCCTTCAAGGAATCCCTGTTCCTGCCACCGGAAAATACGGAACCGGATTGGTTTTTCTTCCCAAAAATGAGAAAAAAGCGGAACTTTGCCTGAACGTAATCCGCGAAAACGTTGAAAAAGAAGGGCTTCAATTGTTGGCGATACGGGACATTCCTGTTAACAGCAGTATTCTGGGAGAAATATCGTCGTCGAACGAACCGCTTATAAAGCAAATATTTATTGTCGGATGCCAAAATCAAAATGAATTGGAACGCCGGCTTTATATCGTGCGGAAAAAAATTGAGAAATCCATTCTCAAATCAAGCATTGCGAAAGAACGCAGTTTCTATATCGTAAGCCTTTCTACTAAGCAAATGATTTACAAGGGAATGCTCACATCGCTTCAATTACGTGAATATTTCCCCGATTTGCAGGACAGGAATTTTACAAGCGCCATTGCCTTGGTACATTCGCGTTTCAGTACCAATACGCTGCCTACGTGGGATTTGGCTCAACCCTTCCGCATCTTGGGGCATAACGGCGAAATAAACACCATACGCGGCAACCGCTATTGGATGGAAGCCCGCGAAAGCGTACTGAAATCGGATTTGCTGGGCGATTTGAAAGAACTGAATCCGATAGTTCAGCCGGGGATGAGCGACAGCGCTTCGCTCGACAATGTACTCGAATTTTTGGTCATGTCCGGCAAAAGCCTTCCCCATGCCATGGCGATGCTGGTTCCCGAAAGCTGGAATTTCAAAAATCCGATTTCGAGCGATTTAAAGGCGTTTTACGAATACCACAGCATGTTTATGGAACCTTGGGACGGTCCCGCGACGCTGCTGTTCAGCGACGGACGTTACGCCGGAGGCATGCTGGACAGGAACGGACTTCGTCCTGCGCGTTACCTGATTACAAATGAAGATATTATGGTTATCGCCTCCGAAACAGGAACCATCGAATTTGCTCCCGAAACCATTAAACGAAAAGGTCGTTTGAAGCCGGGTAAAATGCTGATGGTGGATACCGAAAAAGGCGAAGTGTATCTCGATAACGAATTGAAAGAAGAATTGGCAAAAGCCTTCCCGTACCGCGATTGGTTGAAGAAAAACTGTGTGAATATTAACGATATATCTTCGGGACGCTCGGTAAAAACCGATTTGGCAAACTACAAGGAACTTCTTATCGCTTTCGGTTATACGCGGGAAGATTTGGAGCATTTAATTATCCCGATGGCAAATGAAGGCAAAGAGCCGGTTTCGTCGATGGGTAACGATGTGAATCTGGCGGCTTTCTCCAACAAACCGCAACGTTTGTTCAACTATTTCCGGCAGCAGTTCGCGCAGGTAACCAACCCGCCTATCGACCCGATTCGCGAGGAATTGGTCATGTCGCTTGTGGGTTACGCGGGTTCCTTGCATCAGAACCTGCTCGATCCGGCTCCCGAACTGTGTAAAATGATTATGATGGACAGCCCTGTGCTGACCAATACGCAATTCGATATTTTGTTAAACTTGCGGTATAAAGGATTTTCCACAGCCGTCCTTCCGATGGTGTTCGACCCCAAAAAAGGAGCGAAAGCCTTGGAAAAAGCCGTGAACGAACTCTGCCTGACCGCCGAAAAAGCCGTCGACGAAGGCAAAAACTACATTGTGCTGAGCGACCGCAGCGTAGACGCTAATCATGCTCCGATACCGTCTTTATTAGCCGTTTCGGCGGTTCATCATTATCTGATCGACAAACGCAAGCGGATGCAAATCGACATCGTTGTTGAATCTGCCGAGCCGCGCGAAGTGATGCACTTTGCCCTGCTCTTTGGATTCGGGGCGAGTGCGATTAATCCGTATATGGCATTCGCTATTTTGAATGAAAAAATTAAAACCCGCGACATTCTTCTCGATTTCCATACGGCGGAAAAAAACTATATCAAATCCATCAACAAAGGCTTGTTGAAAGTTCTTTCCAAAATGGGCATCTCTACGTTGAGGAGCTATCACGGAGCGCAGATTTTCGAAGCTATCGGCGTTTCTTCGTCGCTTCTCAATTCCTATTTCAAAGGCGTAACCTCCAAAATAGAAGGCATCGATATAAACGATATTGCCAACGAAGCGCTTCAATCTTTCAATAGAGGATTTTTTCCGCAAGAGGAAAACGATACGCATGTATTGAACTTGGGTCAATATGCCTATCGCCGCGAAGGGGAGCAACACGCTTGGAATCCCGAAACGATTGCCCGCCTGCAAATCGCGGCGCGTACAGGCGATTACGCGAAATTTAAAGAATACTCAAAAACCGTCGACGAAAAGGAAAAGCCGATATTTATCCGCGATTTATTAGACTACAAAAAAAATCCTGTCGATATTAGCGAGGTCGAGCCTGCCGAAAGTATTATGAAACGCTTTGTAACAGGGGCTATGTCCTACGGCTCTATCAGCAGGGAAGCGCACGAAGCGATGGCGATGGCGATGAACAAAATCGGCGGGCGCAGCAATACCGGCGAAGGCGGCGAAGATTCGGAGCGTTACAAAAAGCGCGACGACGGACTAAGCACGCGGAGCGCCATCAAGCAAATTGCTTCGGGACGTTTCGGCGTAACGACCGAATACTTGGTAAATGCCGACGAACTCCAAATCAAGATAGCGCAGGGCGCAAAACCGGGCGAAGGCGGACAGCTTCCGGGTTATAAAGTGGATAAAATTATCGCGAGAACCCGCCATTCCATTCCGGGAATATCGCTGATTTCGCCGCCGCCGCATCACGATATTTATTCGATTGAAGATTTGGCGCAGTTGATTTTCGACTTGAAAAACGTAAATCCGAAAGCTATTGTCAGCGTTAAATTGGTGTCGGAAAGCGGCGTGGGAACCATTGCCGCCGGCGTAGCGAAAGCAAAAGCCGACTTGATATTGATAAGCGGAACGGAAGGCGGAACAGGCGCAAGCCCTTCAAGTTCCATCAAACACGCCGGACTTCCGGTGGAAATTGGTTTGGCTGAAACGCAACAGGTGCTGTTAATGAACAACTTGCGCGGTCAGGTATGTTTGCAAGCCGACGGACAGCTGAAAACAGGGAAAGACGTTGTTATCAGCGCGTTGCTTGGCGCCGAAGAATACGGTTTCGCCACAGGCGCGTTGATTGTTCTCGGTTGCGTGATGATGCGCAAATGTCACGTAAATACCTGTCCGGTGGGCATCGCAACGCAAAACGAAGAATTGCGCAAGCGATTTATCGGACGCTACGAATATTTAATCAATTTCTTTACTTTTCTGGCGGAAGAAGTCCGCGAACATTTGGCGCAGATAGGCGCGCGCAGTCTGGACGAGATTATCGGACACGCGGAACTGTTGGAACGGAAACAGGTAAAATCAAATGCGAAAGTCGATAAGATTGATTTATCGAGAATCCTGTTTGTTCCCGAAGAAGCTGGAATAAATCCGCGCCGGAAGGTTAAAGACCAAGACCACAAAATAGAATCGGTATTGGACGTAAGCTTGATTAAAAATGCCCTTCCGGCTCTCGACCTGTGTATTCCTGTTGAAATAAAGTCGAAAATCAAAAATACCGACCGCACCACAGGAGCTATGCTTTCGGGCGAAATAGCGAAACGCTACGGCGACGCCGGATTGCCCAACGATACGGTTTCAGTTAGTTTTAACGGCTCCGCCGGACAAAGTTTCGGCGCTTTTCTGGCAAAAGGCGCAACATTCCGCCTCGAAGGCGACGCGAACGACTACTTAGGCAAGGGCTTATCGGGCGGCAAAATCATCGTGATTCCACCGAAAGCATCCGTTTTCAAACCTGAGGAGAACATCCTTTGCGGCAACACGCTTCTTTACGGAGCAACTTCGGGCGAAGTGTATATCAACGGTGTTGTAGGCGAGCGTTTCTGCGTCCGCAATTCGGGCGCTACGGCAGTAGTCGAAGGCGCAGGCGACCACTGTTGCGAATACATGACAGGCGGACGGACGGTTGTTCTCGGAAAAACCGGACGGAACTTTGCCGCCGGTATGAGCGGCGGCGTGGCTTATGTACTCGACGAAGCGGGTGATTTCGATTATTTCTGCAACATGGAAATGGTAGAACTTTCACTTATCGAGGACAGCGCCGATAACAAGGAACTCTACGCTTTGATTTCGAATCATTTTAAATATACGCAAAGTCCACAGGCAAAACGTATTTTGGATAATTGGAACGCCTGCGTTGATAAATTTATCAAAATAGTGCCGATTGAATACAAAAAAGTATTGCACGACGAAAAAATGGAAGCCATCAACAAAAAAATAGCGATGGTGGAGAGGGATTATTAATGGTTATTCGGCTTCGCCGTTAGTTGCTTCGCGTTATTTGGCTTCGCGCGTTAGTTGCGCTTTGCGCGTTACTTGCGTTGCGTTATTTGCGCTTCGCGCGGTATTCGGCGTCGCCGGAAGAAAAAAACGGAATAACATCC
>JAISXQ010000020.1 GCA_031270425.1 Prevotellaceae bacterium
ATCAAAATCACCGTTACGCAAAAAGCTGAACCGTCAGGCAATAGCGACCTCACACAGCAGGAAATCATTGATTTGCTGACGGCGGCTCACGACAAATATACCGTTGCGGAGGAATATGAACTGTTATACGTTGCACGGACAAATTATTCGTCGTCAATCTTTGCGTATTCAAGAGAAAGCGTTGCATATAATCGCGTACAAAAGAAAGCATTAGTCGCAAGTTACCATTCCGACACGGCAACCGTTGCATCAAGTTTTGATTACATCGAAGGTCAAACCAGATATGTTTATAACAGTTCGGGAAAATCCACACAGACAGTGTCTGACAGTTACTGGAACAATCGTTCGTTTTATTCCGGCATTGATACGTTGAGAGCTTTCTTTTCTTTCTACGAATGGACAACAACGAACAACGTAACTTTTGCCGGTACACGCACCGGACAGACAGATAAAATGACCGTTACGATTGATTCCAACAAACGATTAACTTTTCTGAAAATGGAATCCAACCAGTCAGGCGAATCCGCTACCAAAGAGTACAACATTGGCTACGTTTCTAATCCCGCCTTCCCCAAGGAATTTTCAAAATCTGATTTTGAAAATCCGCTCGCGGGCAAAGTGAGAACTATTAATGGCGAGGAAGTGCATTACACTGAAAACGGCTTTGTGTCGGGCGTCGGCGATTTCGATATAAACGAATATGTATGGAAAAGCGGCTTTGGTCTTGGATTTTTGGATTATATTGATATTCCGAACGGTGGTAGCAGATTCGATTATTTTCGTTCTAATAATAACGGAAAATCCATGTTAGACAGTATAACATATTATCCAACAAGTTCTTGGGACTATTATTTTATTTCAAGATACACTTGGAACGCAGGAAATCTTTCGCGTATTCGCGGCGACCAGCGGGGAGTTTCCCGTTTCGGCGAGTTAGTTACTACTTTTGAATATACCGATACCGAATACGCGAAAAGCAACTTGGATATTTCGTTTTTGCTGGCAAGCGGAGAGTACTACGTCGGTCCTTCCCATTATTTTGTCGCTTTCGACAATAATAACTGTATCCGTACCAAAAAACTGATTTCAAAACGGATCCAAAACGACGAAGACGGCGACAAGTACGATTTGACGGAAACCTACACTTATGAATTCAACGATGAGAGTTATGTTACTTCCGTTCAAGGCGATAAAGGCGCTTCGCTTACATTTGAATATTATTAACCGCAAAAATAGCTTTTGCCGAATGTAATGTTTTCGGAAACAGCCGGAGAATTTCAAACCTTCTCCGGCTGTTTTGTTGTTTGAAAATAAAGCTATAAATTTGTAAAGTAAAAAAATTAAGTAGAAGCGATATGAAAACTATAAGTTTAAAAATTCCCGAAATGTCGGAAATAGACGCCGCACAGTTGTATATGATACTTGCAAGCCGTTTGTACGAGCAAGGTAAATTGTCGCTGGGGCAGGCGGCAGAAGTCGCCAATTTGTCGAAACGAGCTTTTGCCGAATTGTTGGGTAGTTACAATGTGTCGGTTTTTAACTATCCGGCATCGGATTTACAAAACGAAACGGTTTATGTCTAAAATAATTATTTCGGACACAAGTTGTCTTATTGTCTTGTCGAAAACAGGGCAACTTGATTTGTTGCATCAACTGTTTGGGAGTGTAGTAACTGTTCCAGAAGTTGCAGAAGAGTTTGGCGAAAATCTTCCCGATTGGATTGAAATTGTTGCCGTCAAAGACACTTATAAACATCAAATTCTTGAAACACAAGTAGATAAAGGAGAAGCAGGCGCTATGGCTTTGGCAATGGAAACGGAAAATTCTTTGTTGATAATAGACGATTATAAAGCGCGAAAGTTAGCGCATACACTTAATATTAGCTATACAGGTACAATCGGGATTATCATTTTAGCAAAACAGAAAGGAATAATTGACAGTGTAAAACCGATTTTGGCAAAAATAAAAGAAACAAACTTCCGAATTTCAGCGGAATTGGAATTACAGGCTCTAATAAAGGCAAATGAAGTGATTTAAACTGTTACCAATAAAGATAAAAAACCTCAGAGAGCGCAAAGAAGCGCAAAGAAGAATCTATTTTTATGATAAAAAGAACGTTTCTTCGCGTTTCTTCTTTTCTTTGCGGTTTTGTTGTTTTACATAATCTTGAAATCTTGAAATCTGAAATCTTGAAATTTTTATTTATCTTTGTCCCGCTTTTCGGCAATAACGCCGGAAACGTGTGCTTGAACACCACGTAAAAAACAAGAAAATATGAAGAAAACAGTTTCTGTTGCCTATATGGTATGCGGGTTGTTGTTCGCAACCTGCCTGATTGTAGCCAACATCGTAGAGCAAAAGCTCATTTCCATCGGTCCCATCGAAGCCACCGCGGGACTTCTAATTTTTCCCATTTCTTACATTATCAACGACTTGATTGCCGAGGTTTGGGGTTTCCGCAAAGCCCGCTTGATAATTTGGTACGGTTTTTTGATGAATTTTCTGGCGATTGCCGTTTTTCAACTGAGCGTACACGTGCCGGGTTCCGAAAATTTTACGCATCAGGACGCTTTGGCTTTGGTTCTGGGAAATACCGTGCGGATTACCGCGGCAAGTTTTATCGCCTTTCTTTTCGGTTCCTTCCTCAACGCTTATGTGATGAGCAAGATGAAACTCCACCAAAAAGGGCGCAATTTTTCCGTCCGCGCCATTGTTTCGACGCTTGTGGGCGAAAGCGCCGACTCGCTTGTGTTTTTCATCATCGCGTTCTATGGCGTTATTCCCACTCCCGACCTGTTGCTGCTAATGCTCACGCAAACGCTGATGAAAACGGCTTACGAAATCATTGTGCTGCCTTTTACCAATATTTTGGTGAAATGGGTAAAGAAAAAAGAAGCTACGGATGTGTACGATACGGATATTTCGTATAATCCTTTTAAGATAGGGGATATTTGACCAAAATTCTTTTTGTATTTGTTTTTTGTCATGTATTAAATAAAAACAGTCGCATTACATTTGCCGGCGAACGCTTGTTCATCAGTTCTTTTTTCATAAAATCCATGTAAGGCGCAACGTGTTTGAAAAATTTGTAGTAACCTTTGCACAGGTAATTCAACCCCGGTTCGCCGTCGGCAGCGCGTATTATCCGGTTTTTCGGACACTCGCCGTAGCAGGCGAAAAGAAATTCGCAATCAAGGCATTGCTGTGGAAGTTTCTCGTATTTGTCGGCGCCGAATTGCATCTGTTCGGGCGAGTACATCATTTCCGTAAGGGTTTTGGAGTAGATATTGCCGAGTTTGTATTTGGGATACACTAAATGGTCGCAGGCATATACATCTCCGTTAAACTCCATCACTCCGGCGTGTCCGCAGGTTTTTGCCAGGATGCAGGTTCCCGGTTGCTCGCCCGC
>JAISXQ010000028.1 GCA_031270425.1 Prevotellaceae bacterium
CATTATTTTCTCAAACATAAACACATAGAAAACAATAGTTTTAATTCAATCACATTTTTTTGTTAGGAAAGACCACATAGCCGTCCATGTCTTCGACATGAACTTCTGCTCACAGGGTAAAACTATTCCGGTTTACCGGAATGTTTTACAGCTATGTGTACTTTTAAAAAAAAATAAAAATACTATGTGTCGACTATGTGTCAGGTTCTTAGTTGTTTATGCGAACCCTATGGGTTATCTTATATCGAACTCACGTTAGTAAAAAGCCGGATATAATTGTTCAATCCGGCTTTTTTACATAAAACACGAACAAATAAAACTTATTCAACCTATAACTTTTATGGCTTGTTCAATATCGTTTTTAATATCTTCGATATTTTCTATTCCTACCGAAATCCGCAAATAACCGGGCGCAACCCCTGCCGAACGCTGTTCTTCGGGCGAAAGTTGTTCGTGCGTTGTCGCCGCCGGATGGATAATTAATGTTTTTGCATCGCCCACATTGGCAAGGTGGCTGATAAGTTTCAAATTATCAATTAACTTGTCCGCTTTATCGGGAGCGCCTTTCAGTTTGAACCCCAACACTCCGCCAAAACCATTCTTAAAGTATTTTTTTGCCACGGAATGGTATTTACTGCTTTTCAATCCGGGGTAGTTTACAAACTCGACTGCTTTGTGCCTTTCCAACCATTTTGCTAATTCCAACGCATTTTCCACATGACGTTCCACGCGAAGCGAAAGCGTTTCCAATCCTTGCAGCAACAGGAATGAATTAAACGGACTTGGCGTATTTCCCCAATCGCGAAGCCCTTCGACGCGCGCCCTCAATGTAAAAGCGATATTTCCAAAAGGTCCATTCGCGCCAAAAACATCCCAAAATACCAGTCCGTGGTAACTCTCGGAAGGTTCGGTAAAAGCAGGGAATTTCCCGTTTCCCCAGTTAAACTTGCCGCTGTCGACAATTACGCCGCCCAAAGTCGTTCCATGACCGCCGATCCATTTCGTGGCGCTTTCGACAACAACGCTGGCTCCGTGCTCCAAGGGACGGAAAAGGTAACCTCCCGCGCCGAAAGTATTGTCCACAATAAGCGGAATGCCGTGCTTATCGGCGACAGCCGCTATGGCTTCAAAATCGGGCACGTTCAATTCGGGATTGCCGATGGTTTCGAGATAAATAGCCTTTGTTTTTTTGTCGATACGTTTTTCAAATTCGTTCGGATTTTCGTTCGGAGTAAAACGTACTTCAATCCCAAGACGCTTGAATTGCGATTTGAATTGGTTGTAAGTTCCGCCGTAAAGAAACGAAGTCGAGACAAAATTATCGCCAACTTCAAGTATATTATTCAACGCAATGAACTGAGCCGATTGTCCGGAAGAAGTTGCCAAAGCCGAAGTTCCGCCTTCAAGGGCGGCAACTCGCTTTTCGAAAACATCCGTGGTCGGATTCATTAAACGAGTATAAATATTACCGAATTTACGAAGTCCGAATAAATCGGCGCCGTCTTTCGCATCGTCGAAAACATAAGACGATGTTTGATAAATAGGTACCGCACGCGCATGCGTCGTTTTGTCTACTTCCTGTCCTGCATGTATTTGCAGCGTTTCAAATTTCAATTCATTTGTTGCCATAAATTTTAATATTTCAAGATTTTAAAAATTTCAAATCGTAAATTGTAAATCGTAAATCGTAAAAATCGTAAATAACTATAACGGGTATTCTTCAAAAGCGTAAAGCAATGTGGATAAATAGCGTTCTCCTGTGTCGGGAAGAATAGCCACAATATTTTTGCCTTTATTTTCGGGAAGTTTTGCCAACTGTACGGCGGCATAAGCGGCGGCTCCCGACGAAATGCCGACAAGCAAACCTTCGGAACGAGCCAGTTCGCGGCTTGTGCGGATAGCGTCGTCGTTGCTTACTTTAAAGATTTCGTCCACAACATCCGAATTGTATATTTTCGGAACAAATCCGGCGCCAATGCCCTGAATTTTGTGCGGACCGGGATTGCCACCCGACAATACAGGGGAATCTGCCGGTTCGACAGCTACAATTTTCACGCCTTGGTTGTATTTTTTCAAAATTTCTCCTACTCCGCTTACCGTTCCGCCCGTACCGACTCCCGCAACAAAAATATCCACCTTGCCGCCGGTATCTTTCCAAATTTCTTCAGCCGTGGTTTTTTTATGTATTTCGGTGTTTGCCGGATTGTCGAACTGTTGTAAGACAACCGCCTTTGGATTGCCTTCCTGCAATTCTTTCGCTTTGGCAATAGCGCCTTTCATACCTTCGGCGCCGGGCGTCAATACAATATTAGCGCCTAATGCTTTCAATAAATTCCGCCGCTCGATACTCATGGTTTCGGGCATTGTCAGCGTCAGTTTATAGCCTTTCGCCGCCGCTACAAAGGCAAGTCCGATGCCGGTGTTCCCGCTTGTAGGTTCAATTAGTTCACTATCCGAAGTAAGAATACCCTTTTTTTCGGCGTCTTCAATCATCGCGTTCGCGATACGGTCTTTTACGCTGGACGCAGGGTTGAAGTATTCCAGTTTCACAATTACACTGGCGTCCAGTTTATTAATTTTAGCATAATTCGTAAGCTCCAAAAGCGGAGTGTTACCGATTAAATCTGTTAGTTTTTTAGCAATTTTAGCCATAACAATTATTTTTTTATTATTTGATGGTGCAAAGTTACGGCGTATTTGACAATACTGCAATAACACAGACATGGCATTTTTTGTACCATGTTTGTGGTATTTTTTGATAAAAAATAGAATTTATGCCCATCAAGAGTTGAAATTAATAATAGATAAACACCCTTAGTAACTTTTTTTGATTATTAGAAAATAAACCTTATTGCTTATCCTTTATAATTGTCATTTGAAGAATAAGCGATAAGGAAATACCGGCCTTTATATTATGCGAATCTGGAGTTAAAAACAGTCCCGTATATGATTTGTTTTTTAACAATATATTAACAAAAAATATTTCGATAAAAATTAACTCTGCATTTAGGCGGAGTTAAAAAAAGAGAAGTCGGTACAACAAAACACAATAGCATACAATTGCTAAGTTAACAATAAAACGGTATATCGTTACGATTCTAATTTGCTGTGTTACATAAATTTAGCGTTCTTAATCCTGAAATTAATACAACACGGTTTTTAACGCCGCTTATTTTTTAATCAAAAATATCTGGCACAGTCTTTGCCTTTCTCAGATTCACGTAATTTTTTATCCATAGAAAATAACCATATCAATTTATATTTATACATGCAAAATTATATGAAAAAATGTAAAAATATGCGCCCTGCAAAAAAGGAGAAAAGTTTATTGTTTCGCTCAATGATTTCATCTTTTTTCATGTTTACTGCGTTCGGTTTCGGTTTCGCGTCCGGCGAAAACAAGGTGATTTTCGTCAACAAAGGGAAAATAGATATTTCCGGAACAAGGGGCGTCGTTTACGTGTCCAATTCCGTCCGTATGTTGGGTGCGGATGTAAGTGTTGTGTTGAACGGCGATTTTTATGTAGGCGGCAATTTTGTGCAGGACGCCGAAAACAATGTATTTAAACTGGCAGACGGCAGTTCGCTTACATCGAGTACAGGAACACTCCATTTTGTTGATGCGGAAGGGAAGAACACAGCCGGAGTCCGCCGTATTACAAGCGCTAACGAAACTGCCTTCGACCGTTCCGGTAAGTACATAGCTTTTCCTCACATTAACATTAACACGGACGATACGGTAAAATTAGCTCCGAAAATGGGAATAGACGCTAAAACCATACAAAGGGCAAGTAAGAAAAAGGGTGTTTTATATTTAGAATCGTCTGCCGAAAATGATAGTTTGTACGATGCTTCGCTAAGAATTACGGATAAGGGTGTATCTTCATCGCTTGTAGCCCAAGGCGCTGTTGTTGTTGAGAAAGATATTTCCAAATTCAGGGGAAGTGAGAACAACCTGAAACTCTTTCCCTTTGCATCTCCTTTTACCACTCAAAAGGCGGGTTATTTTGCAGGTAACTGGGTAAGACGACCCGTAGCCGCCGAAAATAATCATACCCGTTATGTTTACGGAAACAAACCTTTCGGGCAAAATTCAAACATCATCCATTTCGATCAATATGTAAGCAATCCTATGGAGAAATTGACGCCGGGACAAGCGTATTTGGTTAAATTACATCCTGCCGGTTTTGACTATAACTCGTTGAAAGAATCAAATGGTTTGACCATTACGGCGGGCAGCGACTACAATCTATCCAAATTTGTATTTAACGGCAACGTGTTTTCTCTTACTCCCTATCAGGAGCAATTATTTGCCGACGACGCGCTTCCTGCATACGAAATTACGTCAATATCAGGCACAACCGTAAACTGGGTAATCGGTAATTCATACACAAGTCCTATTTCGATTGACAAATTAACCGCTGCGATGAGCGGCAATTTGACTTTTTCCGATGTCATTTATATTTACTCGCCGGGGTCGCAATCCTACATACCGAAAACAATATCGGGATCGGGCATCAGCGTAAGCAACCTGACTGAAATACCGGCAATGAGCGTATTTATGCTGCGCATATCAAAGAACAATACCGCAACCGGAACATTTTCGATCACAAAAGATATGTTGACGCACGGAACAAGCAGTATCGGCATACCCAAATATGCTTCTCCGGCGCGTGCAGCAAGGGCAAAGGGGGCAAACCAGATAAACTTCAAATTGACGCCCGAGAACAATAACTTCATTTACGACTTGGCGGCTATCGGCTTACGGGACGACGCTTCGTTTGGAAGCGACGGCTACGATATTGCCAAAGTAAGCAATGCGGGCGACAACGGTTTTCAGTTATACACAATTTCGGACACAGGTTCTAAGCTGACTGTCAACGGTTTGCCGCTGTCGGCTGAAAAAGTAGATCTCTACTTGACGCCGGCAAGCGAAGCCGGAAGTTATAAGTTAAGCATCAGCAATCAGGAAAGTTTGCAGACCGAAGGCGTTTACTTGCAGGATTTGCTCACAGGCGAGACAATAGACCTGAATGGAATAGCGGACTACGTTTTCCACACAAGCCCTTCCGATCCGAAAAAAAGGTTTGTACTGCACTTCAAACAAGCCGTAGCGACAAGCGCCGACGAGAATGGAATACAGAGCTATTATTCCGACGGGAAAATATATTTCCATAATTTGAATAAAACCGACATAAATTCCTCGATAAGTATATACGACATATACGGAAAAAGACAGGATACGGGCGGAATCATATCCGAATATCCATATTATGAACTGCCTTTGACCTTGACAACCGGCGTTTATATAATACAAATTAACGGTAACCGCAATTTTACGGCTAAGTTTATCAAGCGTTGAACAAGCGGATTACAATAGATACATGCAATAAATAGAATGGAACAAAACAAAAAAAACGATGAATAAAACAACAATAAAAATTTTTATACTGGGTATTTCAATAGCAGGATTTTACGGCTGGTATTTCTTTAATCTTACGTTAAAAGACGATTCGCAAAGAATATCGGAAGACGTCGCATATCCGGTTTATAGAAAATATAGTCCCAAAGCTTCAACAGTTTCCAAGCAGACTTCCGTCCGCTCGTTTAAAAGCAGCAAAAATGAACTGAATATAGCCGGCAATAGCCTTAGCGCGCCCTTGCCTTCGTTGAGCAAGGCTTACGGAACTTCGGGAACAAGAGCCAAAGCCCGGCGGACAACTGCTGCGGTTGAAAACTGGCAAAATGCCGAAACCGCTTCCGGTATATTTGGCGCTGCCCACAACCCATGGCAGGCAGAATACGCCGGTAACGCTTCTTCGATGTTAAATGCGGCAACTGCCATGACGCCGGCTTACCGCGCGTCGCGCTCGGGCGCTGTCTATAACCGGCTGTCGACTTCGCTTGCCGTTCCGCTTTCGAGCGGCAAGCAGCTTAGCGGTGCGCCGTTTCAACAAACGGATTTTAGCGGTGAAGACAATTTCGAAGAAGGCGCAAGCAACGACAACGACGGCGGATATGTGGATGTGCCGGTGTCGGGCGGAATGATTCCCCTGTTGCTGTTTGCCGGAGTATATATCTGTTTTATAAGAAGAAAAAACAAATACCCGATATACGCTGAATTAAAACAAAAATTACAACTAATCAAAACAAAAATTTATGAACACGAAACTATTTATTAAAACAATGTTTTTATCCGTGCTTATAAGCACGATTATAACGGACGTACACGCCCAGGTAACCATCGGAGCCAACGAAGCGGCGGAAAAAGGCGCATTATTGCAGCTAAAAAATGTAACAGGCATAACAACCGGAGACGCAAATGCAACCGGAGGTTTTTTGTATCCCCGCGTAGCATTGCGTAGCCGGACTTCGTTACAGCCATTAGTAACAGCAGTGGAAGATGTTGAAAGCGCTAAAACACGGGCAACCGGTATGACGGTGTTTAATACCGCCTCTGTTTCTGCGGAAAATTTGGATTTGGGTTTATATTTATGGAACGGCACGGAATGGATACTTACAGCAAGTGCAATCGGCATGGCGGAATCTTCCATTACAAACGTAGAAATAAGCGGAACTTACGTAAAGGAACAAGCCCTGAATGTATCCAATTTTCTGACACTAACCCTCAATGTTACAAAAAGAGGCAAATACGAAGTACATGCTTCTACGGATAACGGCTACTATTTTACAGCATCAGGAGAATTTCTCGGTACAGGCACACAAGTGATTACCGCAACAGGAAACGGAATGCCGGTAAAATCGACAACCGATAAAAAAGGCGTACGCGATGTGATTACCGTAAAAATAAACGCGGCTGCGACTTTCGACCTGAAAAATACGGTTAATAATAAGGTTGCAAAATACAGCATGAACTGCCTTACGACACAAGTACATGGAATATACAAACCCGATCAGGTGTTTACAACCGACAATTACATAACGGTAAAAGTGGTGGCAACTGCCGATTCGAACGGCGCCGAATATTCTATGAAAACCGACGAAGTAAACGGTTATTCATTCTCAGCTTCGGGTATGCTGTCTGCCGGCGAACAGACATTATACCTGACGCCGACCCGGGGTGCAAAACCGCTGAGAGCAGGTTCCGATTATTTTACAATCACATCCAACAGCGCCTCCAATTCAAGTACGTGTAGTTTTTCCATACAAATAATGTCGGAGCCTCTTAAAATAACTTCAATAGGCGGAGATGCGTATCGTCTTTTCAATACCGGTAGGGGAAATGACGTTCCAATCAATCCTGCCCTGTATGGAACGAACGGTACATATAATAAAATTTTAGGCTTTACGGTAGCAACTGCCATAGATAACGAAACTTATCTTACAGCCGCTTTGAAAGATAATCTGACTGATATTGTTGTCATGGGTTATAACGTCACAATACGATCAAGTGCAGCAGGTGGAAATAATATTCCCGATGCTATTACTGCAATTAACTCCGGACGGGTTGTTATCCATGCTACGGACGGACCATCTGCGCCAGGAGATAATGCCGATGAACTAAACAGAGCAGATGGTGTAAAACAAATTCTGATGGGCATATTCGACGGTTTGACCGAGGATCAAATTTCATGGAAAAGATCCGTT
>JAISXQ010000199.1 GCA_031270425.1 Prevotellaceae bacterium
TGTTGGTAGTTACGGCGCAAATGATAGACAACGTGCTGGTGTCGGGAGGAATGGCGCACCGGAAGAATTACACTTACGGGAAATTTGAATTTCGGGTAAAGGCAACGGAAGATCTTTCAGGTGCAACAAGCGCAGTGGTGTTAACGTGGCCTCAAAGTGAGAATTGGCCGGACGACGGAGAAAATGATATTTATGAAACCTATTCGATTTCAAATCCCAACCGCAATTTTTTTGAAACAAATATTCTTTCCGGTTTGCCTTTAAATGAATGGACGAAAAAGGTACACAATATCGACGCGAAGGAATGGCATGTTGTGGCGATGGAATGGATGAGTGAATACATGAAGATATATATTGATGGAAATTTGGCATGGACATTATCGGATTCCACCCATATTGTCGATAAGCCTCATCATCTATGTATTCAGTTGGATGCCTTTAAAACGTCAATGACAGGTGTTTCGAGGATGTATGTCGATTGGGTGAAAATTTATCAACCGGTTGAGGACCCGGAATATATCCGCAGAGACACGCTCATTTCCGATTTTGAAAACTATCGGCAGAATGTTGTGGGAACTACTTCTTATACGGTATCAACAAACACGACTGCTTCCGTTATTGATAATCCTTATCCGAGCGGTTTAAATACATCGGATAAAGTATTGCAAATTACAGGGAATACTAATTTTGCCGGTAACTGGGAAGGCATTTATTCGCTTTGTCCGCAACCGGACGGAACAAATTCATTGCCGATCAAAGTGAGTTCCGATCCTGAAGCGGGCTACCGTTATATGCACTTGAAGATGTACCGGCAAGAACAAGCCAATGTCTTGCTTGTGATGAAAAAACTGCCGACAGAAAGTAATACGGAATATTATCCTCAGCAAGTTGTTACAGGACAGGCCGATCGCGTCAATAAATGGGATATTGTTACGGTAGATTTGTTAAATCGCATCGAAGTGGATAATCATTCCATTGTCGATGGGGAAATCTACCACCGGTTTTCGTTTCAACCCAAAAGATCGGGCGGCGCTTTTACGTTATGGATCGACGACATTTATTTCTCAAACAGTCCTTCTTTTGAAGAAACTCCGATTCTGACTGCCGTAAACGACAAAGCGGCGGAAGAAAAAATAATATCCGTTTCGAGATTAGACAATAATATTGTAAGAATACGGTTTTCTGAAGAAAAAACGGATGTGAAAATTTATAACATGCAGGGACAATTGTTGAAAACAATCAATAATGTTGGAGCAGGCTCTTTTGAAATGAATTTACCCGCGAATAATATATATATAATTCAAGCAAGAAACGAACAAAAAACACACACTGTTAAGATATGATTAATATGAAAAAAATATTCTTCTTCCTGTTGGTTTGCGCTTATGCGCTATTACCATTATCCGCTCAAAAAAAATCTACCTTTTTACTGACCGGCGCTTCGTTTGCCGTACCGCAAAACGGTTGGTTCGAAATAGGATGCGAGGCTTTCGGCGCTATTCCTGTTAATAAATCGGTTTCGGGAGAGTCCATAATGCACACAGCGACAAGAATGTTTAACGAAACTTTCTACACCCGGGAAGAATTGGACGCTGCGGATATTCTTGTCATCATGCACGTTCACAATGCAAACGTAGCCAACACTTCGGCAATAAAAGAAGACTACACCCAATATATTTACACCGATATAAATAATAATTACTCGACTGCCTACGATTATGTAATAAAAAAATACAAGGACGATTGTTACAAACTGAAAGACGATCCCGGCTCCAAATATTATGGAACGGAAAACGGCAAGCCCGCGTTAATCATGCTTTGTACACATTGGCACGATGCTCGCACTGTTTACAACGCTTCCGTTCGCACCTTAGCCGAAAGATGGAATCTTCCATTGGTCAAATGGGACGATAATATCGGATTTACTAAAAATGTATTGGACGAAGACGGAAGACAACCGAGTCTGAAATACTCGCGCGACACGGAGAGCATAAACGGCATAACCTACGGTTGGCACCCCTTAATCGGAAAAAACGAGTATATACAACAAAAGATGGCGGAAATATTCATCAATGAACTGGAAACGGTCGTTGACAAAGCCCCTCTCGGCGTAACAGCCGTAGCAAAAAATCCGGTTATCACAGAAGGGGAAGAAGCGCGTATCGCCTTTTATTTTACAGGCGATGCGCCTTGGAATCTTGAATATGAAATCAACGGAAATGCGTTTTCCGAAGAAAACATAACGGACAATCCATTCGTTGTGAAAACAACTGTTCCCGCAGGTTCGACGCTTACAGCCCGACCGGTAAAAGTCGGCAACAACTCGGAAACCGATGGAATTGTAGAAGGCGACGCACTTTTTTCTTACGCGCACAAAACGATTAATCCCTCTTTCGACACTTATGTACACCAAAACTCGAAGACCTCTGTTTATACAAATTCGGAAACGCTCGAACTGAAAACTTCTCCGGACAATTACATTCGCGAACTGTTCCTGTCTTTCAACTTGAACGAATTTGCTTCGGACGACGACCGAATTGTTTTACGCCTTTATGTTCAGAACATAAATTATTCGGGAACGGTTCAGGGTGAAGCGCATTTAATCGCGGTTTCGGGAAATAACAACACTTACACTTCCCTCAATTGGGAGAATCGGCCGGTCGATTTCGCTTATATTACGGAAATATACATAGAAGCGAATGAAAAAGCATCCTACATAAGTTTTGATATTTCGAATTGGTTGAAAGAGCAAATACAATCGGGTGAAAGCCAAGTTACGTTCCGGCTTAAAGTTACAGGCAGCGGAAGGGGATTATTTCAATTTCCGTCAATGGAATCAACAACAGGGAAACAACCGCTTATCTTGACGTCCGGAATAAAAAACGGTACCGGCATAGAGAAAAACAAACACAGCGCCGTATCCTTTTATCCAAATCCGTTTTCTAAAAGTTTTTCCGTTAACAACAAAACTTCCTCGATCAATAAACTTTCGATTGTTTCGATTGACGGAAGAATTATATACGAAAAAGAAAATCCGGGAAATGAATTAACAATCAACACAGAGAAGTTTTCAAAGGGCGCTTATTTGCTTCTTTTAGACAATAACGGCAGTCTTGAAAATCATAAAATAATAAAAACAAATTATTAAGGAATGAAAAATAAACAAAATATAACTGATAATAAAGTCCCGTCCCTGCGGGTGGGTTGTAAAACAGGAGTTCTTGTTCTTACATTATCCCTGTTCATTTGTCAGCCAATCTTTTCGCAGTTGCGCGAGAGAATAAACATTGACGAAGACTGGAAATTCCATTTAGGACATGCGGCGAATCCGGAGAAAGATTTTCAGTATGGCCTGGCCCGCCTTTTTGCCAAGACAGCAGAAAATTACGGCACCTGCATTGTAACGGGCTTCGATGATTCCG